>JAOZSB010000184.1 GCA_029939895.1 Desulfobacterales bacterium | reverse complement strand
AAAGCTTTTGTCAATTAATTCAAACATTAATTCTATTTTTCAGGATCGACTGGTTAGTTTTGCATATGGGTGACCCGGAATATCCTGGATCAGTTTTGCCATGCCCTCCCAGGGATTTTCAATAGTGTTCCCGTCCTGGACAGGGTGTACGCCCAGCAGATCAATAAAGCCGGTGGCAAATATCAGGTCAGCATTCCACCCGACCTGGATAGACTTGATTCCACGCTTTGCAGCAAATGCAGACGCTGCTGTGCCTGCCAGACCAATTCCTATTATAAGAAGCTCACATTTATGGTTGTTGCTTTCCATCTTAACTCCTGTTTTTTAGCAAAAAAACTTCAAAATTATAAATCGAAATTACTTATCTTCCTCAAGTTCGAATCCAAAAAATCCACAGTGAAGCGCCTCTGTTAATTCAGATTGAATAATGGGCATCCCCCACAAAATGGGCCTTTCACCTTTCCAGCGTTCGTTTAAAAAGTCGTGCATGCTGTCCAGGCCCTCCAGGGAATCAAAATCGCCCCGATCATACATATACGATGTCACCCGGATTCCACACAGGGAACCCTGGCACGACCCCTTGCCCACCCTGCTTCGCAGGCCAATCGCTTTCAGGTCAAGGTGCGTGTTGTGCTGTTTTATATCATTTATAATGGTATCTATTGCGCTTGTGGGAACCATTTCGCACTCACACAAAAGCATGTCATTCATATCTGGTTTATGCAGCCACTTTTTGGGGGCCAGTCCCGGCTCTGTCCACTGGGTCAAATGCGCCGAAGGTAAAGGCTCGGTTCTTGTGATGCACGGAGCTGTCACACCCAGGCGGTCACATACCATGTCAGATACTTTTTCCGCCATAAACCTGTAGGTTGTAAGCTTGCCACCGCTAATTGACACAAAGTTCTCAAGACCGTCATCAAGATGGTCAAGGAGGGTGAAACCCCGGCTGACGTTCCTGTCATCGCCGGAAGAAGAGCCAATCAGGGGACGAACCCCTGCATATGCCCTTATGTAGCGGACGGACTCAAGGGATGGTACCATTTGAGCACTTTCATCAATTATAAAATCGACCTCTTCAACGGTGGGCCGAATTTCATCAAGGGTTTCTATGCGCCTGGAGGTTGTACCTAAAATTGAGACTGTTCCGCCTGGTACGAGAATATCTGCATCGGCTGCCGGGCCCAGGCGGTTGATAACGTGTTTGGTCATCCTCTTGTGGGTAATCAAAAGCGTACCCTTGGAATAGAGAACATTCATGCTTGCACCGGCCATCTGGGCGACTATGCCTGCCCACGCACCTGATGCATTCACAACTACATCTGCTTCAATTATGGTTTCCTCGCCAGTCATGGTGTTTGTGCAGACCGTGGAGGTTATTTTGCCGTTGCTTATTTTGAATTCGCTTGCCTTTGTGTAGCGCAAAACCGAAGAACCATACTGCTCGGCGTGTGTAGTGTTTTCGAGTGACAGCTTAAAGGGATCAATGGAAGCATCGTCAACCTTGTACGCTGCTATCAGTTTTTTAGACAGGGTTGGCTCCAGTTCCAGAGCCTCCTCAACATCGATTTTCTCACATGGCAACCCGCACCTTTCGCAGTGGTTTGGAAAATCAGCAATATAATTTTCATCATCGCCTTCTACGGCAATAAACAATCCGCCAGAATCGTCTATGCAGTGACCATCCAGCTTTTTGAGGATTTGTCCCTCATCCCGGCACTCCTGGGCCGCCTCCATATCTTTTTCCACATACCTTGCACCACTATGCAAAAGTCCGTGATTTGCACCAGAAGCACCATGGTTAAGATCCTGCTGTTCAATGAGAATCGACTTGACCCCCCTAAGGGCAAGGTCTCTGGCTACTCCAGTGCCTGTTGCACCGCCACCTATAATGAGGACTTGAGTTTTCAAAAGAGTCTCCTTTGGGAAAAATAGTAAACTTGTTCGAAAACTCTATAGCATAAATCACAACAATTATAAACAAAAATTGTTTTAATACACCTTCAATGATGCATGCCCACTAATATAAGATTTTTTGGTTATTGTATAATCGAACCACCAGGGAGGATATTAAAAATATAATATTTTGAAAAAACTTTTGTGTGTCTATGGTAATTTTCTTCCAGTATATTTTCCAAATTTCCAAAAGCCCTTGCGGAATTGGGCGACTCCAAAAATACTTTTGAACTGTTCTTCACCAACACCATGTTTGAGGTTGTTCTTCCACGCACCATTATACCAGCAGCCACCAGCATTAGTATAAATACCCTTGCCGTGTTTTTCACCATTTACAAAATCACCCTCATAGGTTTCATTGTCCGGGGTCGTGTATTTGCCTTTCCCCTGGGGGATGCCGTTGAGCAATTCTCCTTCATAGGTCCAGCCGTCTTTTTTTATCAGCCTGCCCTTTCCATGCATTTTCCCGTTTTTAAAATACCCGGTATATTTTGCTCCGTTGTGCAGGGTGTAAACACCCTCACCGTGAAGATTGCCATTTTTGAACATGCCCTCAAACCTGTCCTTGTTTGCCTTGTTAAGAACACCTTTTCCGTGAAAAACACCATTTTGAAAACCACCGCTGTATTTAACCTTACCAGGCTTTTCCAGCACCCCGTTTCCATGATATTTGCCGTTTACAAAATCGCCGGAATAAATTAAACCATCGTTTTTTTTCAGTTCGCCAACACCAAAAAAAAGACCATTTATAAACGCCCCTTTATAGCTGGTTCCCTCCTTTGATGTCATTTGCCCCTCACCGCTTGGAATGCCGTTAATAAAGCTGCCCTCATAGGTTCGCTTCCCAGTTGATTTGCCTTTTCCATGCGCCAGCCCGTTGAGGCAGTCACCCTCATAGCGTCCATTAAACTTTTGAAAACCATTTACGTCTGCAAACATCAATCCGCAAATTTCTTCCCTGACCATAAACCGGGGTTGCCTGTCCCTGTTTTTCTTTTTACTTTTAATACCCGATCTATTCCTGATCCTGTAGATTCTTCTATAAAGGATGTCGCCCTTTGATAATGCCTTTGCAGAAGCCTTGTCAGCAAGGGCATGACCATCATATGGTCCCAAATAAACCCTGAACCAGACACCAGCATCACCAAGGTCGGTCTGCTCAGTAAAGGGGGCATAGCCTGCGGCCTTTAACCTGTGAATTTCTTTTTTGGCATGAGAAATTCTTTTAAAAGAACTCACATGTGCCCTGTATTGGCTTGCAAATGCACTTGCAGCGAGAAAAAATGACACAATACTAAAAATCAAAATTTTTCTATAAAACTTAAAAGGTTGATCATGCTGTCCCATAAAACACCCTCCCCTGCAAATCAGGAATTTCATTTTTCTTTTAAAAAAAATTTTATAATATCTGGGTATAATCGGAGTGCGTCGAGAGCTTATTGAGATTTTTATAATCCAAATCAAATGCAAGGCAAATTCGAGTGAGCGATTATAACTCATAATTGAGGAATTTGAAACAATTTATTAATAAATTGGGAGGTTCCGTCAAATTATGTTGCATATCGTGTTTGCCGAAATAACGTTTTGATTCAAATTTGCAATTGCATGGTGAAGTAAAAAAGGATTTATGCAGGAACGTTTTTTTAGGAATTAAAACAAAAATGATTTTTTTTAGGATTGAAGTGAAACGAGGTTTGCTTTCCTGAATCTGTCTGTCTTTGAATGTTTTATTAAATATGAGATCAAGTATCAAAGCATTGAATTAGATGCCATGATTTTTACAGAACAATGGCAGACATTCAAAAGTACAGACAGAATCAAATTTGAAGGCTTTCTAGTATTTGTTATGCAGTTCGGTCAGAAACCTTGCCTTGGAATAATCCTTGGAACTTCCCAGAAACCGCATATTGCCGCCTGCCTTGAGGTATACTTCGTAGATTTCCTGATTGTCATTTAACTTGATTGTCTTGATTATTGCTTTGTTGCTTTTCATTTTTGCCACCCCTTTTTGTTAAATTGACCAACGTTAATATTACTATCGGAATGTTTGTTCTAAACTTAAAATGTTTCCCCGCCCTGACAATACGTATATGCATCACCCGTGCCAAAGGTTCAAGTGCCTGAATTTATGCACTAAATGCAAACATGGCAAATTCCTGCACTTGGCAGACTTTTCCCCTTTCAGCAATAAAAAGCATCCTCATGCGAAAATAATCGGCATAATATCAGCGAGTTACTTTAAAAGGGAATTTTTTGACACCAAAGTCAATTATTCGACCAATTTTTTTTGGGATGGCGTGGAAAAAAATTTATAACAAAAAATTAAATGATTTTAGTGCATGCGGGGAAACTCCAGGGACTTTTTTTCCAAATAAAATGCACCTGCCCCTGGCAATGGCATGGCATATGCCAGGAATTAAAGGCAAAAATGCCTTGAGGCAGACAAGGCTGACTATCTGCCCTTAAACGGGTTTTCTGCTGAGGTTTTTTTTAAATTAAATATGGAGGTTAGCGGATTGATCTGCTATGCAAAGCTGGTCACCGGGGCGTTGCTTTTTTCGTCCTGGTTTGACATTGCGATATCCCAGGCATCTTCTATTGTTGATTCAACAACAGACATAAGTTGCCCAGCTCTTGCGGAGCCGGCTTTTTTCAATGTTTCGCCCCCGGAGTAACTATCACCGAGAATATCTTCGCTTTTTGCACCTTTTTTAATATCAATAGCCAGCAGTAGAAGCATGAATGCTCCGCCACTGGTTAGAAAAACTGGCGCAGTAGCCACAAATGCGAGTTCTTTCAGTCTTCTTTTTACATTCATTTGATCACCTGTCTTATATAGTCTTAAACTGCGTAATTAATCAAATATCCTTATTAAAAAAAATCCCTGCTCAATCCTACGATCAAAGAATATGCACAAATCCTTCAAGTGTCCATAGGGGTATTCCTGAAATATTCAAAAAAAAACCCTTAGACAACAATAGTTTTTTCAGGCTAATCTTAAAAGTTGTGGCTGTGGGGAGTTTCGCCCATTGGGTGCGTGTGGAAATGGGTGTGCAGGTGTTCGGATTCACCGCTGTACCTTATTTTTCCCTTGTCCATACTGAATATTTTACTTGTGGTTTTCTCAAGAAAATCAAACTCATGGGATACGATTATACAGCTTACCCTGATGGAGTTAAGTATTTCAATTATTCGTGCAAACGTGGCCCTGTCAAGCCCGGTTGTCGGCTCGTCCAGAAGCAGAGCCACTGGTTTCATAACCAGGACAGTTGCAAGGGATACCAGTTTTTTTTCTCCGCCGGACAACTTGTGGGTAATCCTGTCTTCAAACCCTGCCAGGCCAAGGTCTTCAAGCGCACGGATGGACATCTGCCGGGACTCTTCCGCACTATAACCCATGTTCAAGGGGCCAAATGCAACATCCTCCAGAACCGTGGGGCTGAAAAGCTGATCATCGGCATTCTGGAACAGGTAGCCGAGCTTTTTTCGTGCCTGCTGAAAATCAGCTTCCTTTGTCATTTCCTGTCCAAAAATTCGGATTGTACCAGATTCCGGCTTGACAAGGCCGGAGATAACATTAAGGAGGGTCGATTTTCCGCTTCCATTGTGACCCACAAGGCCGATTTTATCTTCTTTTCCTGCGCTGAAGCTCAGCCCGTCGAACACGACCGGGCCGTTGTTGTAGGAATAGACTATATTTTCAAGCTCTATGACCGGGTCCTTTTGCTTTTTTTCTTTTTCAGTATTTTCTATATCAGAATGCTCGCCCACCTTGCCCCCTCTATTATTACCAGCGCCAGTACCATCAAGACTGCGGCGACGGAATCAACCGGTTTGAATGCAAACTCCGTCAGGCTGTGAAACTCGCCTGAAAAGCCCCTGCAAACCATTGCGTTATCTACATTTTTTGCCCGCTCCGATGCCCTTACAAAAAGCATCCCCACGAGGTATGCGTATGTCCTGTAGGTGTGCATGGAGGTTTTTGGTGCAAACCCCCGAACCCTGGCTGCCCGCAGCAGCCTCTGATATTCCTGCTCAATAACAAAAATATACCTGTAGGTTAAAAGAAGTAAAAGTATAATCTTGGGAGGAACCTTGAGCCTGCCCATTGCATGCCCCATCACCGCCACGGGCATGGTTGCGACCATGGAGATAAAAACAAGAAGTATTGCGTTTGATTTCAGGGTAATGAGTCCGCACAGCATCAGCCCCTGCTCGGTTGCCGCCAAAGGCCCGATTATAAAAACCGCATCTCCCTCATATGTGAAAGGCAGCACAACCCACAAAAACAGTACAAACACGTTCACCACAGCAATCCGCTTAATCAGCGCAAGGCTGTCCAGGCGCGCCATTGCAACGAGTATAATCGAAATCCCCAGGGCTGGATACAGGGGCGCAAAGCTCTGGGTAAGCGCAGTTGCTATGGAAAACACAACCGCAAAAACCAGCCGCAGCCTGGGATCAAGCCGATGGATTATGGAATTTTCAAAGGCAAATGGCTCTAAAATCATTTTTGTTTTTTCCGTGAGTTCAAGTACGCACCAAGGCCGACCAGCCCTATTATATAGCCGATTCCGCCGATTATATCGCTGATTGACGGGCCTGGCGCACTCAACTCGGCAAGTACTGCCATGACAGGCCGCAGTTTCCTGTCCAGCGCATTATTTACTGCTGCCTCGATCTCTGCTTTAAGTGCTTCCTGTGATTGCGAGTTTACTGCAACCGCTTCTCCTGAATGTTTTACTGCACTTTCAGGAACCTCGGCCCCGGCAACATCTTCATCCCGTAAAACCCACTCCCCCATATGCCCGTGTCCGGCTTTCAGGAGTATTTTGGCTGGCTTTGTTGACGGCATTTTAAAGGAGAACTCTCCCTTTTCATCGGTTTTGCCTGTGAGCAAAACCCTGCCGTCCCTGTCGAGAACCTCAACCAGGGAGTTTACTGCCTTTTTTCCGCTGCTGAACTTACCCGTTGTAAAGACCGTATCACCCTCAACCCAGGTAAAGACATTTACCCCGTGGGCATAGGCTGACGCTGCCAGCACAACCAGCAGAAGCATTCCAGTTGCCATCCTTATCAATATACGCTCTTTCAACTAATCCTGCCTTTCATATTATGTGTGCAAGAAGCAATTGCAGATCATCCCAGCATTTCCGGCTGAACTTTTTTTAAAAATTCAACGCAGAAGACCGTTATTATACCTTCTATTATCATGATCGGAAAATAAGAGCCAACTAAAGCTACAGTGACCTCTAAGAACTCTTTTCCGGTGAACATCAACGCAGCCCCGGTCAGCACTGCGCCAAACAGCACTGCACAAAAACCAGTTAAAAACGCTGCTGCCGTTGCCACCCTGCCGCCCTTTAAGGCAAACCGTCGGAAAAGCCCATAACAAAGCACCGCAGGAACCGCCATAATAAGCGTGTTAACGCCAAGCACCGTTATTCCGCCATACTGGAACATTACAGCATGAAGCGTCAACGCTGCAAGCATTGCCGGAAACGCCCCCCAGCCAAGTATCAGCCCAACTACACCATTCATAATCAGATGCACGCTCGACGGCCCAACTGGATAATGTATCAGAGATGCCACAAAAAAAGCCGATGCCAGAATCCCGGCCCCCGCAATCTTATCATAATCAAGCTTCTTCAGCCCGATTGCAGTTCCAGCCACCGCCAGAACCGTCCCCACCGCCAGCACTTCCCCTGATAATATCCCCTCTGAAATATGCATAATCCGCTACAGTGTCCTTTATTTTGTTAGCCAGTCCTCAAACTTCACCCAAATCACTGCGCCAATCTCCACGTCCTTGCCCTTTATCTTATAGTCTGCCGTGCTGAGTGCTGCAAATCCCCACCACCCCGCCTGCGGAGCCGAGTAAGAAAACACCCCGTTTTTGTCAGCCTTTATGGTTTGAGTTACCATGTTTGATGCAGGCGCAGCAGCTTTATTGTCCTGATTGTAGTATTCAACCTCAACCATAGCATAGGGAGCCTCCCTGCCGTCAACCTTTACAATACCCTGAAAAATATTGCCCGCATACAGGCCAAAGGGCTTTGATAAAGGAACAATCTCTGTCTTAAGGCCCAGTTCCCCCTCCCAACCTTCATCATCGCCAAAAGCCGTTACAATTGTTTTTGTGTAATGAACTATATAACAATCCTCAGCAGGCTCCCAGTACGGAACCGGCTCCATATGAAAAACATGCACACCCGGACGGGTCACCCGGTAATCAGTCCTCCAGGACCCATGCCCCATTACCTTCGCAGGCTTTAACGCCCCGGAAAGATCAACCACCTTACCATTTGCCACCACATTAAAAGCACCCGGCTTCACAAGATCCATACCCACCATCTCAAAGGGATGCGAAAAAGAAAGCACAACCGACACCACCCGCGCATCACCCGCCATAACCATATTGTCCGACGGAATCACCATACCAAAATGAGCAAACGCACTCCCAGAAACTAAAACTAAACTACCAACAACAAGTATAATGTATTTTTTCATAACTTTCTCCAATAATATTAAAGCTTTCCATAAAACAAAAACCACAAACAAAAAAACCACGACTTCCAGCACCTTCATGGCACTGCAATTTTCGTGGTCAAATAAAATGTTACTACAAAACGGAGAAAGCTTCTGCCTTCTTTTAGTACAACAAACATACACCCCACCTACCCACCATGTCAATCATAAAAAAATGGGAGGGGGGCAATTATAAAAATGTGGCTACACGAGATAATTGACCGGAACCTTTTATGAGGCAAGCTCAGATCCAAATTCACTAACACCGCTCCCTGAGCCTGTCGAAGGGAGATTATGTCGAAATGCGAGAATAACGCCTTCGACAAGCTCAGGCTCCGGTATGTTGATGGGGCAACCTCAGCTCCA
>JAOZSB010000183.1 GCA_029939895.1 Desulfobacterales bacterium | reverse complement strand
ATATTTTGACAAAAATCATGATCTGGTTCGAGGAGCTGTAAGGGATTTTGTTAACAAGGAAGTAAACCCATATGTTGATGAATGGGAAGAACAGGGCATGACACCCCTGCATGAGCTTTTTAAAAAAATGGGTGATCTTGGATTTATCGGTATCCGTTACGATGAAAAGTATGGCGGAGAGGGCCTTGATTACTGGTATGAAACAGTTGTCCTGGAAGAGCTTGCACGCATAAAATGCGGTGGGATTCCAATGGCAATGGCTGTTCAGTCCGGCATGGCAACGCCCTGCCTGTACGATTTCGGGTCTGAGTTCATAAAGGAGAAGTATTTAAAACCTGCGCTTAAGGGTGAGCTTGTTGCTGCAATTGCTGTAACAGAGCCGGATGCGGGTTCTGATGTTTCTGCTTTAAAAACAACCGCAAAAAAGGATGGCGATTATTATATCATCAACGGTTCCAAAACATTTATTACAAATGGAATCCAGGCAGATATTGTAACGCTTCTGGCAAGGACAAGCGATAATCCAGGGTATCACAGCTACAGCCTTTTTGTAGTACCAACAGATCTGCCGGGATATACAGTGAGCAAAAAACTCGACAAGCTTGGAATGCGCAGCAGTGATACTGCTGAACTGTATTTTGACAATGTGAAAGTGCCGGCAGAAAACCTGATTGGCGTAGAAGGGGAAGGTTTCATCCAGCAGATGATGCAGTTCCAGCATGAGCGTTTTTGCGCCCTGCCCCTTGCATATATAGCTGCAAGAGAACTTATTGATGAAACAGTAGACTACCTAAAGGGAAGGGTTGTTTTTGGGAAACCCCTTATTAAAAAGCAGGTTCTTCGCCACAGGCTCGCCAAATGGCTGACCAAGATCGAATGTCTTCAGCAGTTGACCTACCATATTGTCAGAATGAAAATGGAGGGGCAGGATCCTTCCAGAGAAATTTCCATGGGCAAGCTCTATGGCGGGGATCTAATCGGTGAAGTTACAGATGGATGTCTCCAGATGTACGGAGGAATGGGTTTTATGAACGAGATGAGAGTTTCACGGGCCTACAGGGATTCAAGACTGTTGTCAATCGCCGGTGGAGCAAGCGAAGTAATGAGTGATGTAATCGCCAAGATGTCCGGTTTTTAAGGATTTGTAAAATGAATGATTATGACAAATACTTTTCAAAGGAACACGATCTTGTTCGAAAATCCATAAGGGAATTTGTAAAAAAAGAGATAATTCCCAATGTCGAGGAGTGGGAAGAAAACGGGGAGTTCCCAAGGGAAATTTACAATAAAGCCGGTGACCTTGGCTTTTTAGGTGCATGCTACCCAGAGGAGTACGGCGGTACTCCTGGAGATATTTTTCTGAAGATCGTTGTTTGCGAAGAGCTTATGCGCTCTACATCAGGAGGCCTTGCCGCCGGGCTTGGCTCCCTTGATATTGCCCTTCCACCCATTGTTAAAAATGGAACCCATGAGCAGAAAGAGCGTTTTGTAAGGCCGGTTATTGCAGGTGAAAAGATTGCCGCCCTGAGCATAACAGAGCCGGATGGTGGCTCTGATGTAGCCAATATCAAGACCACTGCAAGGCGTGAAGGAGACTTCTACATTGTTAACGGAAGTAAAACTTTTGTTACCAGCGGAACCAGGGCTGACCAGTTAACCTGTGCTGTCCGCACAGGGGGAGATGGCGCTCATGGCATAAGCCTCATGATTATTGAGTCTGACTGTCCTGGATACTCAGTCTCAAAAAAATTAAAAAAAACCGGGTGGTGGGCATCCGATACTGCTGAAATATATTTTGATAACTGCAAAGTTCCAGTGTCCAACCTGATTGGAGAAGAAAACCACGGTTTTTATTATATCATGGATAACTTCCAGAGCGAAAGGCTCCAGCTATGCACATTTGCAAACATGACGGCCCGACTTGCCCTGGAAGAAGCAACAAAATATGCCAAAGCCCGCACTGCATTTGGAAAACCCCTTACAGGCTTTCAGGTTACAAGGCACAAGCTTGTGGATATGGCAACCCTTGAGGAAGTCAGTCGTGAATTCACATACAGGGTTGCTGCTAAAATTAAAGCTGGAGAAAACCAGATAAAAGAAATTTCAATGGCTAAAAATTTTGCGTGCAGTGTAAGCGACAAAGTTACTTATGAAGCTGTTCAAATTTTTGGCGGGTATGGATATATGCGTGAAACCGTGGTGGAAAGGCTATACAGGGACAACCGCATCCTCTCAATAGGCGGTGGAACTACGGAAATAATGAAAGAGATCATATCCAAACTTATGTTGTAGAAATCAAATTTGGCCCAATTGTTAAAATAAAAGCAGGAGTATTGCAGGGATGACCCAAATACTTAAAATCGCAAATTGCAGTGGTTTTTTAGGCGACAAACTTTCTGCGGCAAAGGAAGTAGTTGAAGGCGGAGAAATCCACGTACTTACTGGAGATTACCTTGCCGAGCTAACAATGGCGCTGCTTTTCCGAATGAAAATGAAAGCACCTGAAAAGGGTTATGCAGCATCGTTTCTTAAGCAGATGCTTGATGTCATGGGAACCTGTCAGGATAAAAATATAAAAATTGTAACAAATGCCGGGGGCCTGAACCCCAGGGGCCTGGCAGCAGAGCTTGAAAAGATTGCAAATGAGCTTGGTTTAAATCCAAAAATCGCCTTTATTGAAGGTGATGATCTCCTGCCGGGAATAGCCAGGTTGCAGGAGCAGGGTGAAGAGTTCACGCACCTTGACAAAGGGATCAGCCTGAAATCAGCAGGCGCAGCACCAATTACTGCAAATGCGTATTTAGGCGGATGGGGAATAACAAAGGCATTAAATGAAGGTGCAGACATTGTAATCGGCGGTCGGCTTGCCGATGCAGCACTTGTCGCAGGCCCGTGCGCATGGAAGTTTGGATGGAAGGAAAACGAATTTGACAAACTTGCAGGTGCCTATGCTGCGGGGCATATTATCGAGTGCGGCACACAGGCCACCGGAGGCAATTACTCCTTTATTGACGAGGTTCCCGATTTTAAAAACATGGGTTATCCAATTGCAGAAATGCATGAGGACGGCTCATTTGTTATTACGAAACATCCTGGAACCGGCGGCCTTGTTTCGGTTGGAACCGTTACAGCACAGCTTTTATACGAGATCAGCCAGCCCACCTATTTAACGCCTGATGTTAAGGTGAGGTTCGATTTGATTAAAGTTGAGCAGGAAGATGATGATCGTGTATTTGTCTCCAACAACAAGGGCGAACCCCCAACCGATACAACAAAGGTCTGCATAAACAATCTGTTTGGGTTTAGAAATACTGTAACTGCCGTGATCACCGGGCTTGATATTGAAAAAAAAGCAGGCATAATTGAAGACACATTATTCCATAATGCAGGCGGCAGGGAGCAGTTTGCCTTTACCGATGTTCAGCTTATAAGATTTGATAAAGAGAATCCATCAAACAATGAAGAAGCCTGTGCTCATTTGCAAATTTCTGTAATGGACCCTGACCAGAAAAAGGTTGGGAAAGCTTTTTCTGCCAAACTCATTGAGATGGCACTTTCAAGTATTCCCGGCTTTACTTTGACCAGCATTCCCGCAAACGGTTCTCCTGCGCTCCAGCACTGGCCGGCCCTGGTGAGCAATCGGTTTATCGAACAGAAAGTTTATATGGAAGACAAAGAGTATACCATCTCTCCCCTTCCCCCATTTGCCGATGTTGAAAGCATTAAGCCTGCCCAGGTTAAAACCGTTGATATTTCATCGGGCAGTAAAAAAGAAATCTATTTTGGAGAATTATTTGCCACCCGCTCTGGAGACAAAGGCGGCAACGCAAACCTTGGTGTATGGGCAAAAACAATTGAAGCATACTCCTTTCTGTTTGATTTTCTGACGGTCAATAAGCTTAAAGAACTACTGCCGGACATGGAAGAATTTGAGATTGAAAGATAAGATCTTCCAAATCTTTTTGCAGTAAACTTTTATATAAAAGGAGTACTGGGAGAAGGCGTTGCAGCATCTTTCAGGCTTGACCCCCAGGCAAAAACACTTGGTGAATATTTGCGGGCAAAAAGGATTGAGGTTCCTGATGCAATAATTCCCAAAAACTCCTTTTAAAATGCAACTTAACAAATACTGTTTGCCCTTTGATTAAAGATATTACGGAGATTTATTATGCAGGATTTATGCATTGAACTTGTAAGCGAACATGCAGCACTTGACGATATAGTAAAGGGTTTAAACCAGTCGCAATGGCAGGAAAAGACCCCTTTTTGCGACTGGACAATTCATGATGAGATATGCCACATCGCAGCATTTGACAGTAAGGCAAAACTTTCAGCAACTGACCCAGATGGTTTTCAAAAAGACATGGAAGTGATGCTGACGGGTATTGCTGATATTGACGATTTTTTTGAAAATGCAGTAAAGGATATGAAAAAGCTCTCACCAAAGGAATTGATGGAGTACTGGATCAATGTGCGGACTGGCATGATAAAAGCATTTAGCAAGCTTGACCCCATAGACAAGCTCCCCTGGTATGGCCTGCCAATGAATGCAAAATCATTTTTAATTGCCAGGATGATGGAAACCTGGGCCCATGGTCAGGATATTGCCGATGCATTGAAAATAAAAAGAGAGCCAACCAGCAGGCTCAAGCATATTGCACATCTGGGTGTTACTACATTCAGTTGGTCGTTTATGAACAGGCAGCTTGAAAAGCCTTCACAAAAAGTTCGAATTGAGCTTAAGGGGCCAGAGGAAGAAGCCTGGCTGTGGAACACCGACCAGAGCGAAAACACGATTACCGGAACAGCAGAGGATTTTTGTCTTGTGGTTGCACAAAGAAGACATGTTGACGATACTGAGCTTATAACAAAAGGTGATATTGCACGCCAGTGGATGACGATTGCACAGGCATTTGCCGGGCCAGCCGAAAACGGCCCGGAGGCTGGGAAATTCAAGGATTGACGACATAATCATAATGCTTATTCAGCGCACAAATAAAGACTTTTTGTTTTGATGATAAAAATATAAAGGGATGATAAACAGACAAAGGTGAAAGCAAATGGATGTTATTGAAAGTAAAGTCAATGTCAATAGTGAAGAGTATAAAAGCAATCATAAAGAGATGACTGCCCTTGTGGATCATTTAAAACAGGAGCTTGACAGGTCTTTAAATGAACGCTCTGAAAAATCCCTGCACCGACAGAAGGAATCAGGGAAGCTGCCTGCTCAAAAAAAGCTTGAGCTTCTTTTGGATAGAAATACTCCTTTCCTCGAAATAGCACCCCTTGCTGCAAAGGACATGTACGACGGCAAGATACATAAGGCTGGACTCTTGATGGGAATCGGCGTTGTTGAAGGAAAAGAATGCATGATAACCATCAACGATGCAACCATAAAGGGTGGAGCAATTTATCCCATGGGAGTAAAGAAAACCCTCCGGTGCCAGGCAATCGCCATGGAAAACAGGCTCCCCTTAATTTCCTTTATGGATTCTTCGGGTGCATTTCTTCCCATGCAGTCTGAGATTTTTCCTGACCTTGATGATGGCGGAAGAATTTTTCGCAATCAGGCAATGATGTCCAAAATGGGCATACCGCAGATATCCGGTGTGATGGGACTATGTACCGCAGGTGGAGCATACGGGGTTGCGATGTGTGACGAGATTGTCCATGTCAAGGGCCACGGTGCAATTTTTCTTGGCGGGCCCCCCCTTGTCAAGGCAGCAACTGGCGAGGAAGTATCAGCCAATGATCTTGGCGGTGCTGAAATACACTGCCGGGATTCAGGTGTTTCTGACTATTATGCCGAGGATGATGCACACGCTATTCAGATAATAAGACAAATAACAAAGAATCTGCCGGAGAATGAAAAGGCCCGGCTTTCAATGGCTGAGCCTGCCCCCCCGCTGTACGACCCAAAGGAGCTTTACGGCATCGTAAGTCCTGATCTGGCAAAACCCTATGATTGCAGGGAAGTAATTGCAAGGATAGTTGATGGAAGCAGATTTCTGGAATTTAAGGAAATGTACGGGCCCACGATTGTAACGGGGTGGGCAAATATTCATGGTTACCCGGTGGGGATACTGGGAAATAACGGAATCCTGTTTTCTGACAGTGCTCAAAAGGCAACACAGTTTATTCAGCTTTGCGACAAACGCAAGATTCCCCTTTTGTTTCTCCAGAATATAAATGGTTTTATTGTTGGCAGTGAATATGAAAAAACCGGAATCACAAAGGGCGGACACAAAATGGTAAATGCTGTTTCAACGGCAAGTGTTCCAAAATTTACCATGATTGTTGGGGCATCCTTTGGTGCTGGAAACTATGCAATGTGCGGCAGAGCATTTTCACCAAGGTTCCTGTGGATGTGGCCCAACTCCCAGATTGGCGTTATGGGAGGAGTTCAGGCTGCTGATGTTTTGATAACAATCACCAATGATCAGCGAGCAAGGCTGGGGCAGGAGCCAATGACAAAAGAAGAAGAACAGTTTATTAAGGACCCGGTTACTGCCAATGCATTAAAGGAAGGAAACCCCTATTACAGTACTTCTCAGTTGTGGGACGACGGTATAATTGACCCTGCAAAAACAAGGGATGTGCTGGGAATTGCAATTTCCGCATCTTTAAACGCGCCAATCAGGGACGATGAATATGGATTCGGCGTTTTTAGAATGTGATCAGCAATAAACAAAAATCTAAATTTTTCAGGGAATATCATGTTTAATAAAGTACTCATAGCAAACAGGGGCGAAATAGCTCTGCGGGTAATTAACACCTGCAAGGATATGGGAATTAAAACCGTTGCAGTATACTCCGAGGCCGATGAAAAGAGCGTTCATGTGCTGGAGGCTGACCAGGCTGTATATTTAGGGCAGTCTGAACCGCTTGAGAGTTATCTTAATATTGACAAGATCATTGCTGCTGCAAAGGAGACAAATGCCCAGGCAATTCATCCGGGTTACGGGTTTCTTGCAGAAAACAGCCTTTTTGCCCAAAGGTGCGAAAAGGAAAATATTGCTTTTATTGGCCCTCCTTCAGCAGTTATCAAAAACATGGGAGATAAAATTACATCACGAAAAATCATGGCAGATAAAGGTGTTCCCGTCCCCCCCGGCCTTACAGGTGCTGAAACAGACATTGAAGTAATGCTCAAACATGCAGAAAAAATTGGATACCCGATTATAGTAAAAGCAACTGCCGGAGGCGGAGGAAAAGGCATACGAATTGTAAACTCCCCGGAAGACATGGAGGAAGCATGTCAATCTGCTTCACGGGAAGCGCAAAATGCCTTTGGAAACAGTGAAATTTATCTTGAAAAATTTTTCACAAAAGCCCGGCACATTGAATTTCAGGTGCTTGCAGATATGCACGGCAATGTTATTCATCTTTATGAAAGGGAATGTTCCGTTCAAAGACGGCACCAGAAGATAATTGAGGAAACACCTGCATCGGTGCTGACCCCGGCCCTGCGGGACAAAATGGGCGAGGCTGCCATTGCAGCAGCAAAGGCTGCAAATTACGTTAATGCAGGTACGGTTGAGTTCCTGGTTGATTCTGACATGGAGTTTTACTTCCTTGAAATGAACACACGGTTGCAGGTCGAGCATCCAATAACAGAGATGACAACTGGAATCGATCTTGTGAGGCAGCAGTTGGAGATTGCCTCTGGAAACAAGCTGTCACTGACCCAGCAGGATATTAAACCAAGGGGCCATGCAATTGAATGCAGGATTTATGCTGAAGACCCTGCAAGGGGTTTTCTTCCCTCACCAGGTAAAATTCATTATATAAAGGAACCAAAAGGCCCTGGAATCAGGAACGATTGCGGAGTCTATTCTGGCTTTGAAGTACCAGTTGACTATGATCCTATCCTCTCAAAACTTGTTGTATATGGTGAATCAAGGGATCATGCCATTAGCAAGTGCGCAAAGGCTTTAAGGGAATATATTATCCTTGGGCTGACGACTCCCATAGATTTTTTATTGGATGTTTTGAATTCAGATCCTTTTTTAAAGGGTGATATTTTCACAGATTTTATTGAAGATCATTTTTCAGACTGGAAAGCTGAAGTTAGTGACGATGATGCAGATATTGCAGGGATAGCCTTTATTGTTGATGAGCTTTGCAATAAAAGAAAACCAAAATCACAGCCACATGAAAAGGGCGAAGCTGTGACACCCTTTCAGACACTTGGAAACTGGCGGCTGTAGGTTTTGCTGAGGAGGTAGATAAAAAAATGGAATACAGACTTTTAATCAACGAAGAGACACTTCCTGTTGAAGTTGATACGATCCAGGATAATAAATTGTCAGCCAGGGTGGGAGAAAAAGAATATGATGTAAGTTTTTCTCGTGTCAGCGACAATCAAATCCACCTGAATGTGGACGGACGCAGTGTTAATGCCTATGTGATTGAAAACAGCAGCGGCAAAACTATTATGCTTAATGGGAAGTCATTTTTTGTTCAGGACGCTCATGATATAGCCCAGTCACCGGTAAAGAAAACCCGCGCCAATGCAGCCCCGACGACAGTGACCCCGCCAATGCCTGCTGTTGTTGTATCTGTCCTGGTCAAGCCTGGGGATGAGGTTGAAAAGGGAACCTCACTTGTTGTTGTCTCTGCAATGAAAATGGATACATCCCTTACTGCTCCCTACACTGGAGTTGTTGCAAAGGTGAATGTTCAGGAGGGCGACAAGGTTATGCCCGGAGATATTTTAATCGACATTGACGAGGCTGTTTTATAAAGCTTTTGCATTGCTGACAATATTACGAAATGCCACCGAGGGTGTATCTCTTTTTTCAGCATTATTACTGATTGACATCCCCCAAAATCTGTAATAATATTTAACAT
>JAOZSB010000182.1 GCA_029939895.1 Desulfobacterales bacterium | reverse complement strand
AACGGGACACTACTGATACAGACTATAGATTTGACCTGGGAAATCCCGCCATCACGCTTGGAATTCTTGTTTCTATTTTATTTCTGCTGACTGCTGTTACATGCAAAAAAAGCACAAACAAGTTTTTTGATCCCAGTGCAGCTACCACCCTGAGGGGCATTGCAATTCTTTTTCTGCTTGTTGCACACCTGATTGAAAAATGTACTACCAGCGAAAACTTCCTTAGTTCAGGTGGTTACTGGGCAGTAATAATATTTCTTTTTATTTCCGGGTATGGGCTTTATCAAACATACCAGCTCAATGATGTGACAAATTCCTTTTGGAAAAAAAGGATAAAACGCCTCTACCCGTCACTTTGGATAACGATGGTGCTGTTTATACTGCTGGATGCGTTTCTTATTGATCTGTACCAGGGCGTGCCGGAGCTTATCCTGAACTTTATTGGCATCCATTTTAACGGGTCGCTTGTTCAGGTAAATTCCTCTGCCTGGTTTGTTGAATATATTATGATATACTACTTTATCTTCTGGCTGTCATCCAAAATACCCGCCAGCAGTAATGTCAGGCTTGGGGTTTTCTTACTACTATGCACAGGGCTGTTTTTTGCAGCATCTTTTACACCCCTTAATCAGTACCACTCCATATGGGTGCGGTATTCAATTGCATTTCCGCTTGGTGTTTTGTTTGGAAGGTATCAAGGCGTTTTTGTGTCGTTTCTGGAAAGTAAATTTGCAAATCCCCTTGTAATATTACTTCTGCTGGCTGGCTCGATGTTTATTTTTCACAGGTGGTTTCAATTTGTTCCCATTGAAATCCTCAAAGTATTTAGGCCCATTGCCTTTGCAGGCCCTATAGTAATATTTCTTTGGATCTATAAGCATATCCCTTTGCAAAGCAGATTTTTGTCATTTCTGGGAAATTATTCATATGAAATTTTTCTGCTGCACGTACCATTTATGGCAAAGTATGACTTTTTTCTATTCAGAAAACCCTTTATAGTTTACTTCTTTGTTTATCTTGCATTTTTGATGGTTACGGGCTTTTTGCTGGGTAAGATGTCGGACAGGATAAGTGATCGCATTTTTGGCAGTACAGGTGCGCCGGGTTAATTTGCATGGAAGTTTAGATATGAACTGCCTTTAGAATATGCAATCATACTTTTGGCTGCGGTTGATTACTATCAGGTTTGGAAGTTTTTGAATTAGCATAAATAACTCCCCCCAGAATTACTGCTCCACCAAAAATTGATAACAGGGAGGGCATCTCGCCAAGCCAGAAATAACCAATGACTATTGTCAGCACAGGGATGATATAAAGGTATACAGCAGCCCTTGATGCTTCAATTTTTGCCAGCATGGTTGACCAGCATAAATGTGCAATGATAGTTACAGTAGCCATATAGACTATTGCTGCTGTGGCGTTTACAGGGGCGGTTGAAACAGCACTGAAAATGTTGAGGCCAAAGGGCAGCATCATCAGTGTAACTATCCAGCTGGCATAACTGATTACTTCCAGTGGAGTATATTTTTTAAGCAAAGGTTTTTGCAGTACAAAAAATACAGCATTTGTAACCGCTGCCAGCAGAACATAGATCACGCCAAAGTTGAATGACATTCCAATGGAATTTTGAAAGGCGATAATTGTAATGCCGGATGCGCAAACAAACAGCCCGGATAAAAACCGTTTTGAAAGTGCTTCCTTTAGAAACAAATATGCAAACAGCACCTGAAACAGTTGCGACATGCTCACAATCAGGGTTGTCTCGCCTGCTGTTATGGTCTGGGTTCCATAGTATAAAAACAAAATATTTATAAACCATGCAAAGCCCAGCAGGGCAAAACGGGCCCAGTCTTTTTTTTCTGGAAACTTAATTTTTTTGTAAAATGCAATTAGCAACAGAAGTAGCGACGCAACAAGATAACGCAGCATGGCTGTGTCAATCGGGCTGTAGCCGAGCAAAGAGGCACGAATGCTCACAAAACCTGATGCCCAAAGGGTTACCGCTATGATAATATATATTCGTATCACTTGAATCTACGCTGGTTTGAATGTTGACGAATTTTTATATCCACGTCCTTATACCGCCATGGTCATTATGCCCGCAGCACCATCTGCAAACAAAAGCCCGTTTTTGGTGAGTCGGCAGACAGAGCCATCAAATTCCATTAGCCCTTCGGCAACCAGAGAGTTTATCGGGTCCATAAAAAGCTCATGAAAGTTCACATCCCATGCAGCTTCAAATTCAGCAACATTGATACCCCCTGTCATTCTAAGGCCCAGATATACTGCTTCTGTTGTCTTTTCTTCCCAGCCAAGTGCCTCCCGGTCTTCAATTGGAACCTCTCCCGATTCAACGGTTTTGATATAATGTGGTATGTCCTGAAAGTTCCAAAAGCGGTCAGGGTCGCTGTATGAGTGCGCTGACGGGCCAAAACCGATGTATGGTCGGCGTGTCCAGTATTTTATATTGTGCCGGGAGCGGGCATTTTCAGTACGTGCAAAATTGGAAATCTCATAGTGCAGATACCCGGCATCAACTAAAAATTTAGATGCTGTTATGAACAGTTCCGCCATTGTGTCTTCATCCACGGTTTTGGGGTTGCCCTGTGAATGCGCCTCAAAAAAAGGAACTCCAGGTTCAAGGGTGAGCATGTAGCAGGAAATATGCTCCGGCGCAAAGTGGACAGCCCTTTTCAAATCTCGCTTCAGGTCATCAACACTCTGCCCGTAATACCCGTAAATTATGTCGATGCCAATGTTTTCGAAGCCAGCCTTGCGCGCGCCTTCAATAGCTTCTACATTATCGGTTGGCGTGTGAATCCTGCCTAAAAACGTAAGGTTTTTTGTGTCAAAGGCCTGCACGCCAATGTTGAGCCTGTTGACTCCGGCTTTTTTGTATCCTGTCAATGCTTTATGGTTGGTGGTTCCTGGATTTACTTCCAGGGTGATTTCCGTGTCTGGAACTATTCGAAAGCACTTGTTTGCAGTCTCGATAATCCCGGCAACCTGCCTGGGAGTGAGGATGGAAGGCGTGCCGCCGCCCATGTAGATGGTGTCAAAGGCCTTTGAAATGTCCCTGCACAGTTCCATTTCTTTTTTCAGGGCCTTTACATATTTTTTTACCAGTTTTAAATCTGAAGAAGAAAAAAAATCGCAATAGGGGCATTTGCGCCTGCAAAAAGGGACGTGGATATATAGCCCGGCTGTGTTTGTCTCCATAGCTGTTAAGTTCCCTGGCTATTTAGTTCCTGTAGAAAAACGTTCAATCCTGCCCAAGTTCTGGGTGGATTGAAATTGAACACAAAGGGACGTTTTCTTACGGGAACTAAATAAAGCGTGTCATTAAATCGGTTATTACTTCATTTACATTTTCAGGGTTTACATCAAATCGTTTAATCAATTCTTCGGCCCTGGCGCGTGCTTCTGGGTTTGACATCTCAGACAACCTTGAAAAGGCCCCGGACCTGCGCCCAACCTGGTACAGGCATTGTTCCTCAGGACTCATCTGCAAAAATTTGTCAATGACCCCAATCATTGCGTCCTTGTGCTCTGGCAGGTGACCGTCAATTTCTTCAAAAAGATTAAGGATGTGATCGCTTTTAATTTGGCTGGTTATGCCCTCCAGACTCGAAATAAACAGACGAATCTCGTTGGAAGCCTCAATATCTGTCAGGGTTTCAAAGTCGCCACTTGCATAATCATCATAAAGAGATATGTTTGACGGCATGGCAAGGGTGCGAAGGCGTATAAAATCAGGGTTTATCTGATTAAGAGCGTCTGCTGTTTCCAGGGCATGAACCTCTGAAAGTTTTTTGCCGCCAAGTCCGGGCATCACATACTCGGAAAGCTCCATGCGGGCTTTTTTTACTTTTATTCCCGCCTTGATATGAGTAGCCTTGTCAGCCCCTTTTTTAACGAATTTCAACACCTCGTCAGAACCGGATTCAAGACCAATATGAATCCTGTTAAGCCCGGCCTGCGCCATTTCATCAAGATCTTCATCGCTGATTCTGGCGATGGTGTGGGATCTTGCATAGGATGTGATGCGCTGTGTCCATGGAAACCTTTCCCGAATGTGCCTTAACACACGAATAAGGTCGGCTGGCTTTAATATCAGGCTGTTTGCATCCTGTAAAAATATGGAGGTCATGCCACCCCTGAGCCATTGAAAAGCCGCACTAAACGCCATCTGCTCATCGGATGACAGGCCCATGAGGGCCTTTGAAATTGCCCCGCGCGAAATTTGACCGTTTGTGCCAGCCAGGCTCCTGAGCCGTTCAACGTGTTCGTGGATAGCGTCAATGTCCTTAATCACATGATCCACGTCCCTCAAGGAGAATTCCTGGCCCTTGTACACTGGACAGAAGGTGCAACGGTTCCACGGGCAGTTACGGGTTATGCGTATCAAAAGGCTCCCGGCTTCGCTGGGCGGACGTATGGGGCCTTGCTCAAATCCCTGGTATGTTTCTAAAGTTTTCATAGAACGTAATATAATACAGTATGATTGGTTTTGCAAAAATATTTCCCAAAAAAAATGAATTTTTACTGCCCCATAGATAAAAAACGAATTTATTTCAGCAGGTCTTGAAAAATACAAATATTTGGGTATAATGATTTTTTGAGTTAATTGCATATGGTCTGATAATTGTTAATTAAAAAAGGGGTTATGGTTGAAAAAAGTAATTTTAATAACTTTGGCAGTTATATTCGTCATCTGCGCAGGCGCAACAGCGTTTGTCTATTACGAATACAATAAATTTGCCAAAACCCCGGCACAGAAAAACGGCCCGCAAAAAACCATTGTAATTGCGTCGGGCCAGGGCTTTAGCAAGACCGTAAAAATGCTGTCAAAGGCAAAGCTGATCTCCAACCCCTTCATGTTCAAAATACTTGCCCGCCACAGGGGATACGACAAGCAGGTCAAGGCAGGAGAGTACGTGCTTTCCGGTTCCATGAACCCGATTGAAATTCTACAGGCCTTAAAAAAAGGCAGGGACAAGCTCTTTCGATTGACTATACCAGAAGGCTTGACCATTAACCAGATTGCAGTGGCTGTGGAGGAAAGCGGTTTTGGATGGGCCTCTGATTTTAAAGCTGCTGCATTTGATGCAGAATTTGCAAAAAAGCTCGGCATTCCCGGCAAAAACTTCGAAGGCTACCTTTTTCCTGAAACCTATTACTTCCCCAAAAATACTGACTATAGGGATATTATCACTGCCATGGTCAAAAGGTTCAATGTTGTCTTTACAAAAGAAATGCAGTACAGGGCCGATGATATTAACCTTACAAAACACGAGGTTGTAACACTTGCATCCATAGTGGAAAAGGAAACCGGCGCAGCCTTTGAACGCCCGATAATCTCATCGGTTTTCCACAACAGGTTAAAAAAAGGGATGCGCCTTGAAACTGATCCAACGGTTATTTACGGCATAAAAGATTTTGACGGCAACTTAAAACGCAAGCATCTTATGGAATATACGCCTTATAATACTTACAAAATCAAAGGTCTTCCCCCCGGCCCAATCGCAAACCCTGGTGTAGATTCAATCATGGCGGCACTCTATCCCGATGATACTCCATTTCTTTTTTTTGTTTCCAAAAAAGATACAACCCACAAGTTTTCCACAAACATAAGGGATCACAACAGGGCAGTACAAAAATACCAGCTCCGACGGAGGAGAAGGAACTAACATGGCCGCTCTGAAACAGGAGATACTTCACTTGATTGACTCCTCCCGGACGCGGCTGACCCTGACCGATATTCAAAAAGCAGTACTGCAATCTGATTCCTCTGCTGCAAATCATGCTTCAATAAAACCACGGAAAAAAATAAAAGAAGCAGTCCGGCAGCTCTTTGATGAAGGAACCGTCGAGTATACGTATTTTTACGGTAACTCATACATTGAAAGATCTTTTCACGGAAAAGTAAAAATTTCAAAACAACTCTCAATTGTTCCAGCCAACTATGCCGGGGAATCTTCAAGGGGAGAGAAAGTCATCCGCATCAAGCCGGGCGCAGCCTTTGGTCATGGCGGTCACCCCACCACACGCCTTGCCCTGCGCATGGTAGACCTGGCCCTTGAAAATGAAACCAGCCTTTTTTCCAGGCAGGTTATCGACATAGGAACAGGTTCAGGAGTTCTCGCAATCGCTGCCATACTCCTGGGCATCGGCTCTGGCATTGGCCTTGATCTCAATCCAATCGCTATTGCAGAAGCACGTGAAAATGCATCACTAAATCAAATAGAAGATAAACTGCTTATTTCTGATAAAAGTATTGACTGGTGCGTAAGTAATAATAAAAGTAAACGCAGAGTAGATGGTGAAAACTTTCTCGTTGATTCAGCAGACGACAGCTTCTTCCTTGCCGTCGCCAACCTGCGGCTTCCAAGCCTTTCCAATTTACTGCCGGAAATGGATCGCCTGACCACAAAGGGATCAAAGCTGGTTCTCTCTGGTATAAAAATTGACGAAGCAGATATTTTAGTTGAAGAGTACAGCCGTGCCGGGTTTTTACTGCAAAACTCGATAGAAGAAAAGGGCTGGGCAGGACTTTTGCTGATCAAATCGTAATTTTAAGGAGCTGCTATGAATACTTCCACACAACTCACCAATGAACAGCATGCTGGGCAGAGGCTCATGCTCGGCTTTGATGGAACAAAGCTCAACGACACCATCAGGCATTACATTGATACGCTTAAAACCGGCGGTCTCATACTTTTTGCCAGAAATGTTGTGGACCCGGATCAGGTCGGGGAACTCTGCTTTTCTGCACAGGAATATGCAAAATCAGTTGGGCAGCCACCCCTGTTTATCTCAATAGATCAGGAGGGCGGCGTGGTGGCAAGACTAAAAAAGCCCTTCACGGAATTTCCCGGAAACCCCGATATGCAGGGAGTTGAGGATGCAGTTTATTTTGCAGAAACCACTGCAAAGGAACTTAACCAGGTCGGCATCAACATGAACCTCGCCCCTGTGCTTGACATTGCTCCCTTAAATTTTGGAAGCATTATGGAAAAACGCTCCTTTGGTTCAACACCAGAGATCGTTTCAGAGCTTGGCATAACCGTTATCAACAAGCTCCAGGAATCTGGCATAATGGCAGTGGCAAAGCATTTCCCCGGCATCGGAAGAACACGGATAGACTCCCATTTTGATTTGCCGGTTTTTGAAGACGACCTTGATGCCCTCAAAGAATTTGACCTCATCCCCTTTGTTTCCGCAATCGAGAACGATGTTGCAGGGATTATGCTTTCCCATATCCTGTACACAAAACTCGATCCTGACTGGTCAGCAGGAATGTCAGAAATCATAGCAAAGGGCCTGCTCCGTAAAACTATGGGCTATACCGGCCTTATCCTGACAGACGATCTCGACATGGGCGCACTCGCAAACCACCACGACATCAACGCTGCCATTACCCGAAATATGGAAGCAGAAATCGACATATGCCTGATCTGCCACGAAAGCCCAAAAACACAGGAAGCATTTGACACGATTGTGAAATTAATTGAAACCAGAAAAGAAGCAAAAGTAAAAGCACAAGAATCAACAAAAAGGATTCTTGCCTTTAAAAAGAAGTACTTCAGCTAAACCTTTTTTGATAAAGCAAACAGTGCTTTGATGCAGCTTACTCTGCCTTAAGATAAAAGGATTCCAGCCTTGCCCTCAGCCTCTGTTCAAGGTACTTGCGGATAACGGGTTTTTCAAAAATGGGACATGCAGTTTCACATGCTTCCTGGATTGCCACATCCTCGGTTACGCCGACATCTTCTAACAGGAGAGTGACCTTTTTGTCTGCATGTTTTTCAAAAAAGTAATCAATCAGTTCCTTGCATGTATCAGTAAAAAATGGAGTACTTCGAAAGTGTTCCCAAAACCCGCAAACAACAGGGCTGAGCGATGTGATGAAATCAGCGTCAATATACTGGGTGCTGACATTTATTTTTTCCTTTTCAATTGCTTCCCATATTTCACTTGCAAGCTGGTTTAACAGTTCTTCATTAAGGGCACTGTTTAGGAATTTTTCACTTCCCTTTATGGATGTTTCGATATTTACTTTGATGAAATCCCGTAATGTTGTATCAATTGAATCCTCAAGCATGGGCGCGGCAATGCTCAAAACACCTTTGCCGAATTTAAGCAGCGAGGACGCACCTGGAACTTTTTTTGTTACTGCATTTTCTGAAACCACAAAACTTTTAATTCCATCATAAAGCACATGCGAAATCAGCTTGGCATATATGGAAGTATTCACCGACTGCCGGGTAATCTCATGCCGCAAATCCTCAAGCCCTATAATATGTTCAACAAACAGGTCATAGTGCTCCTTTGGCAGAATCTCCTCTGTCAATGCATCAGATGCCTGCAAAACCTCATGTACTTTTATTGCATCCTCAGTAATCATAGCTATTACGGCTTCTGGAATCGGCTTTTCAATAATGTTTCGCCTGATCACATTAAATATATCTTCCGGGTTTGTTAAATCATTCAGGGTTATCTCCCCGCCCCATTCATAAAAAGCTGATACTTCCTCTTTGATTGCATCCTTTAATGGTTCACCTTGAAAACGGTTTAGCTCGTGCGTTACATGTGCTTCCAACAAAGTTTCTGCGTCCCTGTGTTGCATTTTTTTTCCTTTTCAAATTTTATGGCGATAAAATTATTACTTTCTACAGATGTTTTTATAAATACCGCTTATTATTAATTTAGTTTTCCTTGTTTGTCAACGAGCCAGCTTTTTCTTTAAGTTGATATAATAATATATGGTAACAAATTCATACCATATCAATATGTTATACTGTTTTAATCTGGGTGATTGAAATTCATGCTTGTAGATCAGCAAAAGATTGTGTATATATTAT
>JAOZSB010000181.1 GCA_029939895.1 Desulfobacterales bacterium | reverse complement strand
TGTAGGAATATATGTCTATACAACTGCTTGCACGGGATCTTTACAGGCTGATAAACGAAATTGAGGCGCTGGAAAAGAAAATTGAGACCACTGCCCACGAAAAACAAAAGGGACTAAAGGACGACCTTAGAAAACTGACAGCAGAAAGAAACTTGATAAGAAAGGCCCTGGATGGAACAAAGGATTCAAAATAGCTTTGAAGTAATTTCAGGATTTTTTTTACTGCCTTAACTATAAACGTCCCCTCAGCCTATGGCGTTGAGCCTTGAAAGAACGCTTTCCATTTTTTTCCTGTGCGCAGGTTCTATCATGAGGATTCTCAGTGGCCTGGAAGTTACAAGGTTGCTGCTGCCTGCTGTTTCATCTGTTGTATTGAGAATATTGAGCATCACGTCCAAAAGGTTGCCAAAGGGTTTTGTGGCTGAGATATGCTCTATATACTGTAGAAAAACATTGTTCACCGTAAGTATAAACGGGTCGGTCTGTGCAGCTCCGGAAATTGAACAATCCTTTGATGAGACCATGCACCTGCACCCCATTGGGCGGGACTCATAGATACTGCAAAGATCATCGGATAAAAACGGACACACTCCCCATACCGGGTCAATTTCCTCATCCGGGATTTCCTCATCTGCTGCGCAAAGCTCGGCAATGTGGTTGGAGGTGGTTTTCGGGATAAACCGTTTTTGAGTCTCAATTTTTTTCAGGTCTTTATGAAGCCGGGCCTGGCTGTCGGCTGGTATGTGATCAAGGATCAGCTCGCCTTCAAGCCATGTCATGGTAACATTTGCAGTGCAGCAGGCTGAACACCCGGCCTTGCAGGCAAGGTTAAATTCTGATATACTTTCAGTTTCTGATATGATGGATGCGTGGAGATCAAATATCTGCCTGATAATGCTCAGTCTTTGTTTTGTGTCGTCTGCCATTTAAAATATCCTGTAAATTTGAAGGACTTAATATTTTGTGGTGTCAGTCGATTATGAAAATTTAAGTCTTTTTTTTTAGTTAAGTTTTTTGCTTGGTTTATCACCGTGGTTTGATTATACATCAAGTAGAAAAACTCCAGATAAATAAATCAATAATAACCATTTGTAAACGTAAAAGGAATAAATTATGGCAAGCAAAGTTTATATGATGGATTTTCGGGCAAATCCCAAGGAGAATCTTTATTCAAAGCTGGCAAAACTGCTGGAGGCTGCCGGACTGCCAAAGGCCGTTGGCGAGCGTGACCTGGTGGCGGTTAAACTTCACTTTGGTGAAATGGGCAACACTGCATTTATCCGCCCGGTCTTTATTCGGCAAATTGTGGGAATGGTAAAAGCAACAGGCGGTATCCCTTTTCTTACGGACGCAAACACGCTGTACGCAGGCACAAGGAGCGATTCCCCCACCCACATAAAAACCGCCGTGGAAAACGGCTTTGGCTACAGCACAGTGGAAGCACCAATAATAATAGCTGACGGACTGCGGGGCAGGTCAGAGACCGCAGTTGAGGTAAACCATAAACACTGTAAAGAAGTCTATATTGGATCTGAGATTGTTAATTCAGATTTTATAATTTCTGCTGCACACTTTAAGGGGCATGAGCTTTCGGGCTTTGGCGGAGCAATTAAGAACCTGGGCATGGGCTGCGCATCCAGGCGCGGCAAGCTGGTTCAGCACTCCGGGGTTGCACCAAAGGTGGTAAGAAAAAAATGCGTTGGCTGTGGCGACTGCCTTTCGCACTGCTCCCAGAAAGCGATTACAGTGACCGACAAAAAAGCGAGCATCAACAAGGACACCTGCATAGGCTGCGGCGAGTGCATCCTCATCTGCCAGGAAGAAGCCATTAACATTGCCTGGTCAAAGTCTATCCCAACATTCCTGAAAAAGATGATCGAGTATACAGCGGGCGTGGTAAAGGGCAAGGAAAAGAAGCTGATCAACATTAACTTCCTGACCGATATAAACCCGGCCTGCGACTGCTACGCACATAATGACGCACCCCTTGTCCGTGACATCGGCATACTTGCATCGGTTGATCCGATAGCCATAGACCAGGCCTCGACAGACCTTGTGAACCAGGAACATGCTTTGCCCGGTTGCAGCCTGACCGCAAACCAGGAGGCTGGAGGCGACAAATTCAAGGGGCTGTACCCTTACGTTGACTGGCCATTGCAGCTTGAATATGCCGAGTCCCTGGGGATCGGCTCAAGAACCTATGATCTGGTGAAGATCGGATAGGTTTTATTTCTGCATATTTCACAACAGGGCCTTTGCTGTAACCAGGCACAAGGCCCTGTTAACTTTGCAGGCACATAAGTTTATTGGGGGTATCATGAAAATCATAGTCTTAAATGGAAGTCCAAAGGGAAAAATCAGCTCTACAATGCAGTATGTGCATTTTATTGAGAAGAAGTTTCCAGGGCATGAAATGGAGATTATTAATATTGCCCAGAAGATTAACAAGTATGAAAAAAATGTGGATGCCTTTAACGAGCTGATTGACGAAATCGCAGGGGCAGACGGGGTCTTGTGGGCCACTCCGGTTTACTACCTTCTTGTGCCGTCAAATTATAAGCGGTTTATTGAGCTTGTTTTTGAAAGGGGCGCGCAAGCTGCTTTCAAGGATAAACTGACTGCGGTTTTTACTACTTCCATCCATTATTTTGATCATCTGGCGCACAACTATTTGCACTCAATCTGCGATGATCTGGAAATGGCGTTTTTCGGTTCCTTTTCTTCTGATATGTACGATATGTTAAAGCCTGGAGAACGGGATAGGCTGGAGCTTTTTGCCACTGGCTTTTTTGATAGTATTTCAAGGCCGATTCCCTGCCCAAGAAGTTTTCCAAAAATTAAAAGGGCAGGGGGAGAGTATGCTCCAGAGACTGAAATCAAGACCATTGACATGGCTGGAAAGCGGGTTCTGGTGCTTACCGATGACGATGGCAACAGCCCGAATATTACTGCAATGACACAGCGGTTTGTTGATTCGATTTCTGAGGCTGAAGTAATTAACCTCCATGATTTAAAAATCGCCGGATCGTGCCTGGGCTGCATCAAATGCGGCTTTGATAATCACTGCGTGTACGAGGGCAAAGACGATTATATTGACTTCTACAAAAACAAGGTGATGCAGGCTGACATCATCCTGTGGGCCGGAACCATCACGGATCGATATTTATCTTCCATGTGGAAGATGTATTTTGACAGGTCGTTTTTCATGGGGCATACGCCAACCCTTGAGGGTAAACAGATCGGGGTTCTAATATCCGGGCCCCTGGCGCAGGTCTCGAACCTGAAAGAGATTATTGAAGCATATACAGAGATGCAGCACGCCAACCTTTGCGGAATCGTGACCGATGAACCGGATAGTTCTGCTGAGATTGATTTGATGATCCAGAACATGGGCGAGCGCATGGCAGTGTTCTCCCGCAGCGGATATATAGGGGCAGAAACCTTTCGCAGTTTTGGCGGCAGGAAGGTTTTTCGTGATGACATCTGGAGCAGGCTCAGGTTCCCCTTTCGTGCGGATCATGAGTACTTCAAAAAAACAAATACCTATGACTTCCCGCAAAGAAAGCACCGTGCAAGAATTCAAAACTCCATTATGAATTTTCTTTCCAAATCAGGCAAGTTTAGAAAAGAAGTAAATAAAAGAATGATACACGAGATGATTAAACCGCTTCAGGGCGTGTTGTCAAAACTGGATTAACTTATATGATCTATGATTTCAGATTTCAGGAAATCATAGATCATAATTTTCCCGGTGGCTATCACTTGTCGCTGCCCTCTATACAGCGCAAATACCTGTATCAGGATTGCATTCCTGCAAATTTTGTTTTGGCAATGAGTAAAGAAAGCCGTTTCCTGCTTTTTCGGCAACTATGAGGCCTTTTTCTGCCATTCCAGAAAGAAGTTCTTCTGCTTTTTCAAAGCTTAAATCAAAAACTGTGGAAATTTCCATGACAGCAGTCTTTCCGTATCGAGAGATAAAATCAAAAACCTGAGCAGGTTCTCCCTTGAGAACCTTTTGTTCAAGCTGATTTATAGACAACTCCTGCAACCAGTTTTCAAAGGTTTGAAAGGAAGTATAGCTCCGAAGTAATACTTCGCTCTCAGTACCCCGAACAAGAAAAGTAGGGAATCCCCTCACGCCTTTTATGCGGCATTCCTGAAGATCTTCCTGGAATAGATCGTTGGCCCTGCCGCTTTGTATATCTGACTCAAATTGCTTTACATCGAGACCAACCTCCCCGGCAAGCTGCACCTGCACCTCAAGATGCTGTATTGCCTTTCTTTCAGCAGCAGCACCTTCACGGAGTCTCCGCAAATATCTTATTGCAATCTCTTCACCCTGAAGCCGTGCTGCCTCATAAGCGATGCAGGCGGGGTGGGTAGAAAAGACATCTTCTTTAATATCATAATAAATCTGCTCATCAACTGGCATCCTGTGGCGACCAGAAGCTTCGAGCCAGTGCTGTGCCACCTGCTCATACCAACGTTCCCCGCCAATGCCTGCCCCTGGATCACTGAACTCTCGCATATCCTTAACCAGACCGCCCATAATAAAGCGGATACGAACCTGCTGGCCATAAACCTCCTGGATTTTGCGCAGGATTGGCTCAGAACCCCAACACCAGGTGCAGTAGGGATCGGTATAACTGATAATCTCTAAGTCTGTAGTATTCATGATTCTCCTCCTATAGGTGTTCAAATATTAGGGCTGACGATATTTACACGTATGTAGTTGGGTTTTATATCTCGCCCCTTCATGGCCTGATCGATTTAAAAGGTACATATTTTTAATAAAGGCTATCGTGTCCACAGCTAAATATAAAAATAGGCACTACTTATTTCCTTTGCAAGTACGCACCATTATGATACATACTACCATTTTGTATACTAATGGAGTTTTTGTTTATTTCGTAACCAGACCTTCGGTATAAATTAAGGGTTTGGCTTCGACAAAACATTTAAGTTTATTGGGAGTTTTTTTGTTTATTTCATAACCAGACCTTCGGTAAAAACTAAGCAATCGGCTTCTTAAAACATTTAAGTTTATTGGGAGAGTAACAATGGTTCAGGAACGAATTTTATTTGACAATAAGTATAGTTGCCCTGTCGAAGCTGCGATGGACGTCATTGGAGGGAAGTGGAAGGCACTCATCCTTCATCATTTGTTTGATGGAACCAGGAGGTTTAATGAGCTAAAAAAGTTAATCCCGAATGTGACCCAGAGAATGCTGACATCCAAACTTCGTGAACTGGAGCAATTTGGTATTGTTCACCGGAAAGTATATGCAGAAGTGCCACCAAAGGTTGAATATTCTTTGACTGAATTCGGGCGAACGGTGGAGCCGGTACTCTGGGCAATGCATGACTGGGGCAAAAGTTTTATTGAATGAAAATAACTTTTATGAACATCGGATAAAATATTTAAGTTTATTGGGAGCATGTAGTTTGCTTCGCGAATTAACCACAGGAATAAACTTTACTTATAAATGGACAAAAGCCAGAATTTGGCTAACACTTGCCAAAATGACAAAAGATTTATCAGTAATATAAAGCACAAAAAAAAGAGTTTATTGGGAGCTTTTTGCTTATTTCATAACCAGGCCTCTATCATAAACTAAGTAATCGGTTTCGATGTTAATTTTAAGTTTATTGTGAGCATTTAGTCCGCTTTGCGAATTAACCAAAACAAATAAACTTTAAGAAAAGTCAGAAAGACAAGAGGAGGCGAAAACATTTCATCAGGCACATTGATTAATTTAAGTTTATTGGGAGCGAGTTAAGCAAAGGTACAAACTTTGAAAAAAACTCTATATTGGATTGACAAAGAAGGGATATTTTTATTATATAGCTGTATTATTGAATACTATTTTTAAGGTGTACCTTAAGGGCAAACTAAATAATAGCTTCGTTGTTAATGTTAAGTTTATTGGGAGTTATAATGGAAAACAAAAATACGATAACAATCAACGGCAATGAATTCGATTTCGAGCAGGGAGAGACTATCCTCGGAGTTGCGCGGAAAAATGACATCGAGATCCCAACGCTTTGTCACCTCAAGGGTGCTACGCCAACGGGTGCATGCAGGGTGTGCATTGTGGAGGTTGAGGGCGCAAGGAGCCTGATGGCTTCATGTACCGTTCCGGCAACACCTGGCATGGTGGTCTTGACGGAATCCCCCAAGGTAATCGAATCACGAAAAATAACGATACAGCTTTTGCTTTCATCGGGCAATCACAACTGTGCTGTGCGAGGGTCAGACGATACTGACTGGACAGAGTTTCAGGTGGGGGTGCAGGCTGATGATGAAAGCGGCGAGCTTTGCCCTGTCTGGGGCGATTGCAGGCTCCAGGATCTGGCATACCGTTATCAGGTTGATGGGGAGCGGTTTGAAAAAACAGAAACCAAGTACCCCATGGAAAGGGTCAACCCTTTTATCGTAAGGGATTTTTCACGATGTATACTCTGTGGACGATGCGTTCAGGCCTGTTGCGACATCCAGGTAAATAACGCAATCAGCTTTGGCTTTCGTGGTGCAGACACCAAGATTATTGCATCTGGTGACGCTGCCCTGAAAGATTCTGACTGCGTATTCTGTGGTGAGTGCGTCCAGGCATGTCCTGTTGGTGCATTGGTGGAAAAGAATGTCCGCTATGAACTGCGCCCATGGGAAGCAAAAAAAATAAAAACCACATGCAGCTATTGCGGTGTTGGCTGTCAGTTATACCTGCATGTAAGGGAAAACAAAATTGTAAAAGTTACCGGCGTAGAAGGTGTGGCTCCAAATTACGGAAGCCTTTGTGTCAAGGGACGTTTTGGTTATAATTTTGTTAGTTCTCCTGAAAGGCTCACAACTCCTTTGATAAAGGAAAACGGCAAATTCAGGGAGGCTTCATGGGAAGAGGCGCTTGAATATGCTGCAACAAGCCTTGCTGAAATCAAGGACTCACACGGCGGCGACTCCATAGGCGTTCTTACTTCCGCCAGGGTCAGCAACGAAGAAAACTACATAGCAAATAAATTCGCAAGGGCGGTGTTGAAAACAAACAACATTGACCACTGCGCCCGTCTCTGACATTCCTCTACAGTGGCCGGTCTGGCCGCAGCATTCGGAAGCGGAGCAATGACAAACACCATCGACGACCTTGAAAAAGCAGACGTTATACTTGTAACTGGCTCGAACACGACTGAAAATCATCCAGTGATTTCAAGTTATATTAAACGTGCAGTATCCTATCTGGGGAAAAAGCTGATAGTAATTGACCCCAGGAAAATTAAGCTGACCGAGTTCTCAGATATTTATCTACAGCCCACACTTGGAACCGACGTGGCCTGGATCAACGGCCTTATGAACGTGATTATCAGCGAAGGACTGGCTGATGAAGCATTTATTGCCGAGAGAACCAATGGGTACGAAGACCTGAAAAAAGCAGTTGAAAAATTTACCCCGGAATATGTTGAAGGAATAACCGGTATTCCAGCCGATGACATCATAAGTACTGCCAGGATGTACGCTGGTGCTGAAAAGGGCAGCATTGTCTACTGCATGGGTATAACCCAGCATATCTCCGGAACCGATAATGTAAAATCCCTGGCAAATCTGGCGATGCTGTGCGGCAACATGGGCATAGAGGGCGGTGGAGTTAATCCTCTGCGTGGCCAGAACAACGTCCAGGGAGCCTGCGACATGGGCGGTCTGCCAAATGTCTTCACCGGCTACCAGAAGGTTATTGACCCCGATGCTGTCAAAAAAATGGAAGACGCATGGGGCGTTGAAGGGCTTTCCGACAAGAATGGTATTACCGTCACCCAGATGCTTCCAAAGGCACATGAGGGAGACATAAAAGCACTTTATATAATCGGTGAAAACCCGATGGTTTCTGATCCAGACCTGAATCATGCCGAGGACTGCCTCAAGCATCTTGATTTCCTCCTGGTTCAGGATATATTCCTCACCGAGACTGCAAAGCTTGCTGATGTAGTTCTTCCAGCCAAGTGCTTTGCAGAAAAGGATGGAACTTTTTCTAATACAGAAAGAAGAGTGCAGAGAATAAGGGCAGCAGTTGACGGCCCGGGTGATGTCCGGGATGACTGGGATATTACCTGTGAAATCGGCACCCGTATGGGTTTTGAGATGAAGTATGATAATGCTTCTGATATTTTTGACGAGATTGCCAGGGTTACACCATCCTATGGCGGACTCGATTTTGACAGGATCGAGGAGACTGGCCTGCACTGGCCCTGTCCCACAAAGGAGCATCCAGGTACACCAGTACTCCATATCGGTAAATTCACATCTGGTAAAGGCACCTTCCACGCCATAGAGTTTGTTCCGCCGGCAGAGCTTCCTGACGACGATTACCCGCTCTATCTTACCACGGGACGTGTGCTGTACCAGTACCATACAGGAACCATGACCAGGAAGACCGACGACATAAACGAAAGAGCACCAGAGAGCTTTGTGGAGCTTTGCGCTGAGGACGCTGATAAATACGGCCTTGCCAATGGTGAACTCGTGGAAGTATCTTCCAGGCGCGGAACCATAAAGGTCAGGGCCAGGGTGTGTGATATGACAAAATCTGGAACGGTTTTTATACCATTCCACTTTGCAGAAGCCGCAGCCAATATGCTGACAAATGCAGCCCTTGACCCGGTATCCCAGATACCTGAACTGAAAGTATGTGCTGTGAAGCTGACAAAGGTTGCATAGGCTTTGTTTTGTTTGATGGGAAAAAAGAGCTATAAACATTATTGGATTATTAAAAGTTCTATAAAAAACTCCAGTCGCTGACCGGAGAATTGAATTATAAGTTTGTCGGGGGAATTTTTGCTTATTTTATAACCAGACCGTCGGTACAAACTAAGCAATTAGCTTCGAT
>JAOZSB010000180.1 GCA_029939895.1 Desulfobacterales bacterium | reverse complement strand
TTGCAGGTTATTATATTTATCCGCACATATTCAAACCTGACCGCAAAGAAATGCTTGCTAAAATTCCTGAAATAGCAAAAGGAATAGCCGTTGTTATGGATAAAGGCTGTGACGTATCCTATGGGGCATCTGACGAGAAATTTCATATAAGAGAAAATTTTCTATACAAACCCGGAGAGTATGAAATCAATATTTTTGAGAGTATACATGATAAAGGAGGAATAACCTTTGGTAGTTTTGCTGACCTGAACCCTGACAATGTAAACTGGAAGCAGCCCAGAACTCCGAATACATTCTTTCCGGTTTTTGTATTTCCCAAAAAAGGAAAAATGATCACACATAGAAGTTATGACAGTGATGATACCAAAACTTACCCGATGCTGATGCTTCATTTGAATTCCCCTGAAAATGCCAGGAAGCTTACATCTCTGTTAAAAAAAATGATCTCTTATCACCAGGATTTCAGTAAGGAGGAGTTAAAAGCCGCAGGCATCAAGGATGGGGCAAAGCCTCCTCTATTAAGAAACACTGATACTAATGCAACAAATGGGCAGACAAAAACAAAAAAACAGAAAAGCCATTAGCAAAAGTCAAGTTGATGGCCTAAATAAGTTTCCTACAGTGCGCTTGCGTCAATCTTAGAAGTACCCGAATAAGGACTTTTAATTAACGGTATGTGCAATACAAACAAACTCAATAATAGCAATAGCGAGCCAGCATGTTTTTTTTGTGGGAGTAATCCTGGAGGCGATCCTTTACACGATTACTATGCAACGGCATCAAAAAGCAAAAGTGTACTGTTTGGATGGCGGATAACCTCTATATGCGATGTGTTTCCACGCTGCCGACAATGCTGCGAACTGCATAAAGCAGTAAAGCCTGTTGGGTATCTCAGTGTAATATTCGTCGCAATAGCTCTTTTCATGTCTGCTCCCTGGATTAGAGCAGCTTATGATATAATCTGCGAAACTTTATCATTTTCAAACTGGCTGCTTGGCCCATGGGTCTTTTTTGTAATTGTTTTTTCTGTAAAAACTTTATTCGATGGGCCATTTATTGTTTGTGATGCGGCGATATTAGTTTTTCTTAAATTGTTTCACCCTGGTGTTAAACCAGAACAAAAAGCAGATGAGGCACTGCAAAGGGTATATGACTCCCATTGATAAAGATATAGACCTTGATTATTAGTGGCACAACCGATAAGCATCGGTGGTTATTGGCAAAGATGTAAAACATTAATTTAAAAAAAAGAATAAAGTTATGAAAAATGACTGGCTTGACTGGGCCACCATTCTATGCTGGGCAGGGGCGATTGGTGTACTTATAACACAGCTAACTATAGAGCAAGTTCCATTGCTGAGAAAAAAGGCAGTCAGCCCCCCATCCAGTCGAGTAAAAAAGGCTTTTTTACTTTTTTTATTTGCTGCTTTTGTCTCCCTTATATTTAATTTATGGGTATATAAAGTCAGGGTCAGGATATATGTAGTTAATGGAAGTTCGCAGTCAAGCAGTATAAATATTGACGGCAAAACTAAAGTTCTTGCTCCTGGTAAATGGAAGCATTTATATTATCGCAGATGGAAAGGCCCGGATAACATGGAGTTTTCAGCGATAACTGGAGGTGAGACAAAAACTTATTTTTTTAAAAAACCCGGTATTTATCTATTAAACCTGACCGATGATGTGTGGGTTCATTTCAATTCTGTTTTCTATTTTACCAGAGAGTTAAACCTGGCTATGGATTTAGTTAGTGCCAAAGAAAAATCCAAGCAAGGTCAAAAAATGCCAGAGCTGCATAAAAAAGGATTATACTTTGTAACAGAAGATATTGGTTCAGCAATATACGACTTTGAAACTGATCCCCCAGGATCAATAAGGCAAAAAGCAGATAGCTCAACAAATCGATTTGTCCTTCGTATGGGAACATGGGAAAAAGCTAAGAAAATTAAAACCAGCCTTAAATTAGGTGAAAAACAGCTACAGAAACAACACCTGAAATTCAAAGCAGAAAAGCTTCTGATGGTTAAGGTTAAAAACCCGGACGGATACGCGTCCCTTACTAAAGATAAAAAAAATCCAGGAAAATGTATTATTGAATTCCGCTTTGTTTTCAAAAATCCTTCAGAGAATGAAACAATAGCCCTTACAAAAGATGAATATTATGACTTCTTATTGTTTTTTATGAACAAAAACGTATCATCAAAACTATATGACTCATTTGTAAAGCCAGATATGCCAATAAACAAAGAACTTTCAGAACGCATACGTTTAATCCATTTTCCTGCCAGTAATCAAACAAATGTATGCCTGAAAAACGGGAAGTATGCGATAATTAAATAGAGTATTAACAGGTTGGTAAATTAATAAAGGCTTAAATATGGCAAGAAAGAATCGCCCAAAAAAAAGAACTTCTAAAAAAAATACTCGAGAAACTTTTGAAGTAGTATGGGGGAAATTTTTTAACTTTGTTATTATATTTTCCTGGGTATTTCTTTTCTGCCTGGGGGGATGTTTGTTTTACTGGTTCATTATTTTAGACAATTTTGGCTCATTTTCTAACTTTATCATTTCATTGTGGAATTTTTTTGTATCCAGCCCTTTAGATTTTATCGTAGCAACATTTGGCATCATCGGAATTATTTTTATTATTTTAAGTGCTTTAATATCGTTAATGTATCGTTTTAGCCACGGCTATTCAAAAGCCAATGTTGTTGAGACAGCTTTTGAATCCAACTCAAACATGCCCGTTTTATTTCGGCTAATATTTAAGATGGGGATTTACTCTTTTTTATTATACTTATTTTTAGTAATATTAAAAGCTGCTATAATTGATTTTTGCATAAGTCTCGGTTTTGGTGTTTAAGCACGATACCATTTGGTTTATTGCGTACTACAGGCACAGGCGATTGTGCAAGTTAAGAAATTTTACAAGTTGAAATTTACATGATTTTTAATGAACCCCCACCACCTATGCATCTAAAACATCTCGAACAGCCTTTGAAACATTTTCTCTGGTAAAGGGCTTTATTGCAAAGCCCCTGGCTCCCAGGTTAATGTTGTCCTGAATAAGCCCCTCGTCTGAGTACCCGCTTACAATTATGACCTTAACGTCAGGATCTAACTCAATCAGCTTTTCAAGACATTTTTTTCCACCCAGCCCCGGCATACCCAGGTCAAGCATAATCAGATCAATTTCTTCCTGCTTATCAGCATAAATTTCCAATGCAGTTTCACCGCTAAGCGCCTCCATTGTCTTATAGCCCAACCGACCAAGTATCTTGCCTGTCATTTTTACGACAGATTCTTCATCATCAACAATAAGAATTGTTTCTGTGCCTTTTGGCAGTGAGCCTGCTGTATCTTCAATGAAAGCTGCCATATTATTATTATCCTCAACACCAGGAAAATATATCTTGAAAAGGGTTCCCCCTCCTGGCTTGCTTTCGCAGAGGATATGTCCGCCATGCCCTTCAATAATTCCATAGATAACAGATAAGCCAAGACCTGTGCCTGCTCCAATATCCTTGGTGGTAAAAAATGGATCAAATATGTGGGACATGGTTTCTTCATCCATCCCAAAGCCTGTATCTGAAACTGTCAGCAACACACATTTGCCTTCACTTAAATCCGTTGGTTTTCCAGACAGCCTGTCAATAAAGGATTTATCAATAATGCTGTTTTCTGTTTTTATGGTTATGGCTCCACCATCGGGCATTGCATCCTTTGAATTTAAACTCAAGTTCAGCACTACCTGCTCGATCTGTCCCTGGTCTGCTCTTACGGGAACCTGGCCATCAACAAGTTCAAGTTTCAGATCAATCATACGAGGCAGGATTCGATCAAGCATCTTAATGATTTTTTTGATTTCAGCATTTAAATCAATTTTGTTTAAATTAGTTTCAGACTTTCGACTGAATGCCATGAGCTGTTTAACCAGATCACTTCCTCTTTTTGTTGATTTCAGAATTTCTTCTACCAGATCTTTATCTTCAAGTCCCAAATCATCCATCAGAAGTTCAGCATTGCCCGATACAATATAAAGCAGATTGTTAAATTCATGGGCTATTCCTCCAGCGAGGATACCGACTGTCTCCATTTTCTGTGACTGTTGAAGTTGAGCTTCCTTGGCTTTGAGTTCTTTTTCTACTCTTTTTTTGTCGCTTATATCTTTATAAGTTATTACAGCATTGGTTATTTCGCCATTTTGATTATAAATTGGAAATACAATGCCTTCGCAATAAACCCTGTTTCCCTGTTCTATCCCATCAATTTGGGTTTCCTCTCCAATCCAGTCAAGTTCAAAGGGGCTAGTTTTGCCATTCTCAATCGCATCCCTGACTTTACCAAGAATCTCAGGCTCCAGTTGTTTGTCGGAAAAAACATTATACTTGCCTATCAATTGTTCATCTGAAAGATTCAGCACTTTTTTCAAGGCAGGGTTCGACCGTATCATTGTGCCTTGCGTATCAGAAATCCAGGTAGGATAAGGACTTTGTTCAATAATACTGTCAAGAAACCTCTGCTTATTACTTAAAGCCTCCTCTGCCTGTTTACGTTCGGTGATGTCTCTAATTGAAGCAAGATGGACATCCCTTCCATTATGATTAAAAATATTGACAGTAATTTCTGTCGGAAAAACAGTCCCATCCTTTTTCTTATGCCATCTTATCGGAATTCTGGTTTCTTGTTCAAGGGTAGCTTTTTTCGTTTCTTCTGGTTCGTGTGAAAAATCAGTATTTTTCATCTGGATGCATTCTTCTTTGCTGTATCCGTATAGAGTACTAAAAGCCTGATTTACTTCCTGCAAACTTCCCGTTTCAATGTCTATCAATGCAAGAGCATCTGAATCCATTTCAAACAGGTTGCGGTATCGTTCCTCATTTTCCCTTATTGCCTGTGTTGCCTGCTTTTGATGGGTAATATCGGCAAAGATACAGGCAAACTGGCCTGGCGCAGGCTGAAAAGCTTTTACCTCAAAATGCTTATCAAGCGATATTGAATAGTTTTCAAAAAAAATCGGTTCGCCAGAGAGGGCCACCTTTCCGTAAGTCTCGATCCAGTGTGCTTCCGTCATTGGCAGAACTTCCAAAACAGTCTTGTGCAAAATGTCAAAAGCCTTCAGGCCGGTCATTTGCTCAAAGGCCGGATTGACAGCCAAAAAACGATAATCCACTGGAATGCCTTCTGGGTTGCATATAATCTCGTGCAGAGCAAAGCCGTCGAGCATCTCTGTGAACAATCTTCCGTAATTGTCCTCTGCCTTTTTAAGTTCGGTAATGTCATTACCAATGGACTGGTATGAGGTTACCTTTCCCTTAGCATCAAACAAACCACGGTTGACCCAATGGTGCCAGCGGATTTCTCCGTTTGGTGCCTTCACAAGATGCTCGTGCGACTGCGCAGGAGAGTCCTTTGTAAGAGAATGTATATTGTCCATTACAGTTTTTTGATCTGCTTTTGGTATCAGCGACAAAAAAATTGAACCAACCAACTCCTCATGGGTTTTATTAAAGTATGTGCAATAGGCGTTATTCACAAAGGTGATCTCGCCATCGGGCAAAAAATTGCAAATCAACGCTGGAGTGTCATCCACAAGCCCGCGGTATTTTTCCTCACTTTCACGAAGTACTTTATCTGCTGTTTTAAGCTTGTTGATGTTTTTACTAAGAAGATACTGCCTGTAGATAAAAGAGATTAAGACAACAAGGCAACCAGCGAACACCTGTATCAACAGCTTATCACTTGCTACTGGTTCCTTTATTGAAGTGTGTACCCATTTTCGGAAAATCGCCTTTGACTTCTCCTCTGGAATGTCTGCCAGTGCTTTATCCAAAATCGACAGCAAAATTTCATCATCATCTGACACTGCAATATGCAGAAAATATGTAAAATCCGTATACCCTATGATTTGCAGGTTGTTAAACATGTTTTGAGAGATCACATGAGAGGCAACCGGCAGGGTTGCAATTGTAAAGTATGCGTTACCGCTGTTTACAAGTTGGAATGATTCTATGTCCCCTTTTGTGGGGATAATTTTCATACCTGGATATTCTTTTTGCAATTTTGAGATAAGCCCTGAATCCTTTTGTCTTGTCCATGGCTTATCCATAACCTCATCAAGCCCGGATACTATCGGCTTGTCCTTTGCTGCTATTATTGCAAGGGGCAGCCGCAAATAAGGTCTTGTAAAATTCGCATATTTCCTTCTTGAAGGGCTTTTAATATAGCATGGCAGAATATCAACTTTATAATCTTTTAAATACTGCTGGGCGTCTTTCCAGCTCTTTGTTGGAATATTTTTAAATTTAAGCCCGGTTTTTTTCGTAATCTCTTTCAGCGTGTCCATGGCAATGCCACGCATATCATCCTGATTTCCATCCTTTGCAAAAACTATAGGTGTCCAGTTTGGATTGTTACACATTGTTACAGCTTCTCTGGATTTCAGGTAGTTTTGTTCCTCTATTGTGAGGGTTGAGATAAAATCTATCATCTGCCGGGTCATTTGATTTGATCCTGACAAATCCTGAGAAGTTGTTTTTTCTCCATAGGTGTCAACTGTGCTTATGGACAGCAAGACAGAAGCCAGCACAAACAAGGCAAGCAATACTTTGGGGGTTTTATTTAACATTGCAGACCCTCACTTTTTGATGAACTGGTAAAAAGTCAAATCCAGACAACTTTGTAACATGAGTCGGACTCATTATTTTGACGTCAAAACCCAGAGACCCTGCCAGTCAGACATATCAGTATTTTCCAGGGCAATGCATTTTTTTTCGTACCTTGCCGCTGCAGGGTCCTTATCGCGGATTGAGGCGAAAATCATTTCCGCATCATGAAGATCACCACTATAGAATTTTTTCAGGCCCTTTTCAAAAACCTCATAAACAGGTTTCATGGCATCAAAATCCTCATGGTACATAGGCTCGAATACGGTCACAGGCTTTTTCTTGCCCACGACTACAAGCCTTGCAATCTCCCGTACTGCAAACTTGTCACCAATTTTCTTTAATGTAGATTCAGAAATCATGGAGTAAATACCAAAGTCTTTATTAGCCCCTTCAAGACGGGCGGCAAGGTTTACTGCATCACCAAGCATGGTGTAGTTGAACCTGGTATTGGAACCAAAGTTGCCAACGGCGGCAAGACCTGTATTTAACCCAACCCGCATGTGTATTTCCTTGCCATACTTTTCTTTATACAAAGGCCGCAACTCCTTTAACTTCTTCTGGCACCGGAGCGCTGCCGAGACAGCGTATTGTTCATGTCCATTCAGGTTCAGGGGAGCATTCCAGAAAGCAATAATAGCGTCACCCTCATATTTATCTACCGTGCCATACTCATCGTAGATTATATCGGTCATTGCAGTGAGGAAGTCATTGAGAAGCTCTGTTAACTCTTCTGGCTTGAGCATCTCGGAGATGCTTGTAAACCCTTCTATGTCGGAAAAGAAAATCGACAGGGTTCTCCTTTCACCACCCAGGGCGAGGCTGTCCGGGTTTTTAATCAGTTCTTCAATAACATGCGGACTAAGGTAGTACTTGAATGCGTCTTTTATATATCTTTTCTGACGACCCTCTGTTGCATAATTAAAACCCTGAACAAAGGCGATGGAAAGAACTACTCCAATGCCAAGAGGTATCACCTGGAGCCAAAATCCACGCTCATAGGCCAGTATGGAAAGTACAGGCGGAACCATTACAAAAAAAACCGATAAAGAAAACGACTCCAGCGGGCCGGGGAATAATATCCCGCCAATTGAGCAGACAATGCAGAGAAGGACTAAAATTATTACCAGTGCATAGGCTGGTGCATCTTTCATAAAATCGCCAGCCAAAAGATTGTCAAGTGATGTTGCATGTATTTCTACACCAGTGTATGCGCCTCCAACCGGGGCGGGCCGAAGGTCCAGGAGTCCTGGAGCTGAAAAACCAAACAGCACATACTTGCCCATAAAATCACGTTTGTTGTCAAGGACCGGCTTCTCGCCATTGATAAGCTGTATTTCAGAACGCACAACAGCAGCCGCACTAAAGGCTTTGTGGGTGCGGGTGGGCCCTCTGTAACGGAGAATAGCCCTGCCTTCATCATCTAAGGGAACCTTCTTTCCGTCAATTTCCAGGATATTTCCTGAAATTTTCATGTCAGCATTTGGGTGGGCGGCAAGATACGCACCCATGCCCAGAGAAAAAACCGGCCTGCCGTCAAACATGCTGAAAAGATTCATCCGCCGGTATATGCCGCCTATGTCGGCCCTTGCAGACACATTGCTGAGAACAGCCACCTTTGCAGCATACTCATCAATCGGCATGGATGCACTATCAAGCACAAGGTCTGCTTTTGTTGCTGCCAGCCATTGCTTCAAATTTTCTATTGATTCATCGGGCAGGGGCAGCCTTTCAGGCCATTTTTTTTCTTTGCCAGCATTGTCACCAAAAGAAACTGCACCAGCAACTTTTCCGTAATTTTCAGCAGCAGTGCCAAAGGACTGATCATCCTCGACACCGTAATTTGATGGCTCTGTAAAGACCACATCTATTGCCAGTGCTTTTGCCTCGTACCTGTTGCAAAAATTAACAATAGCTGCATAGAGTTCCCGCGGCCAGGGCCAGGTTAGACCATTTTCTTCTTTCCCCCAGTCCAGGCTTTTCTGATCCAGGAGTATCAGCACAACATCCTCGGTGGTCTTGGCAGGCCCGGCAAAAAACGATACTCTCAAATCCCATGCCATTGCTTCCCAGCGTTCAAAAGCTCCGGTCATCCAGATGCACAGCACCGCAACAGCCACAATTACTCCAATAACAGTGCCTTGAAGTAATTTTTTGGTCATATCAGACACATTTTTCATCAGTAGTGTCCCGTTTAACTTTTTAGAATAGCACCCAACGTGCTGTAAT
>JAOZSB010000016.1 GCA_029939895.1 Desulfobacterales bacterium | reverse complement strand
TGATACACCCCATAAAATAATTCACTCAATTGCTGTAAAAGTTAAAACACTTGAAGCAAAGGGCGACTTTGACGGAGCCATTGATGTTATTGAGCAAACAAAGCAAGGTGAACTGGCGCAGATGATACGCCTTTTTGAAGATGCCCGCACCTGCCTCCGGGAATCAAACCGCGAGATTGCCCTGGTTGTGGAACACGCAGGCAAAACACTTGCCGTTGCAGTCGATTCTGTAGAAACCGTTGAACGGCTCGCAAAATCTAATGTCGACGCCCTGCCTGGCATAACATCCACTGCTTCCAATGTGTGCATTGCTGGAATCGGAAAACGGGAAAAAACCGAGCAGATGGTTCAGCTTCTTGACATTAGTGAGCTTCTCAGGCAGGAAAAAAATCTGCCGGGAATGGAATCAGAACAGGAGGAAGCAGTAGCAGTGGAGGCATAGATTTGCTTTTACATTAAGCTTAAAAAAATTTGAGGTAGATATTCAATATGCAGACAAGCACATGAGCCTGGGTTTTACACCCAGGCTTTTTTATGTTCATATACCCGGCCTGACACCCTTAAACCTTGGGCAGCACCAGCTCTGGAGGAATTTCTCCCGGCACAAAACCGTCATTTGCGGATTTTGACTTTTGCTTTTTCTCAATGGGTTTCACAAATCCGGCTTTTCTTGCATCTTCGTAAATCATCATGACTGTGCGCTCGTTCCATTCCATGTATGGCTGGAACACTGCAAAACCTTCGAGCTTAAAGAGTCTTGTAACATCAAAGGGAGAAAAGTCCTTTTCATCCATTAGCATTACAACATTTCTGTAGATAAGCGTTTTGTAATTCTCATCAACATTGCTGACAGGCCCGGAAGGCATAGCCACAGCTTTGACTTTTTCCTCAACAGGTTCTGTAGCTCCAATTTTGTCGATGCGCATTTTCAGATCCTGCACACTGGACTTTACATCAACAAAGGAACGGGCTGTCTCTATGCCGCCTTCCTTGACGCGTGCAAGTTCGTTTTGCAGTTCCATGGTACCTTTCTGGTGGTCAGACACCATTTTCAAAAAGTCCATTTTCAACTGGCTGATTTCGTTTTTAAGGGCATCTATTGACATGGCCTGTTCTTCAATAGTGACCTCCAGGCCAACGGGTGCCTCTCTCCCCTTTGGAGCTATTTCCGTAAGCATATATTTCATAGCTTCAAGAAGGTCAGTCTGGCTGACAGCCTGGTCCTTTGACTTGGAAGCTGCCTTGCCCTTTGCAGCCTTTTTCGACGAGTTTTTACTTGTTTTTTGGTCAGCTCTATTCTGTACAAAATTTTCCATATCCAAAAGAGACGGTTTCTTTGATTTCATAATTTAAGCCTTTTTAGTCTTATGGTGATAAAATTTTTATGACCTCATCCGTCAAAGCATTAACTTCCTGGGATGCAGAGTCTTTGCTGTCCATTTCGGTAACGCCCAGGCCGTAAATCATGGAATACTTATAGGCCACACGGTTGGCGGTCTCCGACTCCAATATATTTAGGCTGTAAGATTTTGCCATAAGCTCGCGCAGTTCCCTGGCAAGCACAGTATTGGGCTGAATCCTGCTTAATAGAAAAAACACCTTAAGGCCCGATGTCAACTTCATTGCATCGAGCACCAGATCCACTGTAACCTTGGAACTTCTGATATCAAGCGGTGAATCCTGCACAGGGATTATAGCCATGTCCGAGGACACAATAGCAAGACCCATGACCTCATCGTCATGGGGAGGTGTATCAATCACTGCGTAATCAAAATCCTTGCTTCGTGACTCTACTTCCTGGTGGATATCGTCAATGGCCGGGACTACTTCAAAAAGCTTATCGGTTCTTCTTTCCATCGACTCAACGCAGCTTTGCTGTGGATCAGTATCAAAAAGAACCACTCGATTTCCTTTAAGGGCGAGATTTATGGCAAGGTTCATGGCCACTGTGCTTTTACCACATCCGCCTTTCTGACTTGCAAGTGTAATGGTTTTCATAAGCACCGTATTGTTTAAGTATTTGATATTTGGCTTACCCGCAGGGGAAGCATTGTGTAAACCACAATAAAAATAACATTTGCCATCAAGAAATTCTAATTTTTTAAGTCAATTAATTCACTTTAAGAGATTTTTTCAAAAAAATCAATTCATAATTTCAATTTCTTTTAAAATTTATTAAATTTCATAGCAAACTCAAAATCACTATTGAAGTACTTATCCGGGCCTATCTTCCTGCACAGATTGCAAAAAAATTAAAAAAAGCCCTTTTTTTTCTCCATTACCCAATAATAAAAAATTTATCTTTGCTATTCATCCTGCTTGCTTTTAACCGGATCATACATTATGACGATTGCTGTGATCAATGCCTCACGTAAAATAACAGGAAAATAATGGAACTGAAAGTTAAATATGACCCTTGATATATCCCATGAATTCTACATGCGCATGGCCATTGAAGAAGCAAGAAATGGCCTTGCAATTGACGAAGTACCCGTGGGCGCTGTACTCGTTGATACCTCAGGAGAGGTGATTGCAAAGGGTTTTAACAGGACTATAATTGATAGCGATCCAACCGCTCATGCAGAAATTCTGGTGCTGCGTGAAGGTGCAGAAAAAATTCGAAACTACAGGTTGTTAAACACAATTTTATATGCTACGGTCGAGCCTTGTGTCATGTGCATGGGAGCTGTTATTCATGCACGAGTCAGCAAGGTTGTTTTTGGTGCCTTTGACACAAAATGGGGGGCTGCTGGTTCATTGTATGACTTTTCAACGGACAAACGGCTTAACCATTCTCCAAAGATTGTTCCTGGTGTGCTGGCCGACGAATGCAGGGAACTGATCGTGAGTTTTTTTAAAAATAAAAGAACAAAGTAAGCGGCTTTTTGTTTCAATTATCAGAAGAATTTGCAGGAGTTTTTTGACAATTTCATAACCAGACCTTAGGGATAAATTAAACAAAAACCTTTGTTGTTAATTTTGAGTTTATTGGAAGTTTCTTTGCTTATTTTATAGCCAGACCCTTGGGACAAACTATGCAATAAGCTTCGACAAAAATTTAAGTATACAGGAGTCTTTTTGCTTATTTCATAACCAGACCTTCGGTATAAACTGTGGGTTTGGCTTCGACAAAAATTTAAGTATACAGGAGTATATAAAGTGGCAAATATCGTAATCGTGGGTACGCAATGGGGTGATGAAGGCAAGGGAAAAATCGTTGATCTTCTATCGGAACACGCTGATGTTGTTGTCAGGTTTCAGGGCGGTAACAACGCCGGACACACTATGGTCGTCAAGGGCGAACAGTTTATAAGCCACCTGGTGCCATCGGGTATACTCCAGGGCAAAACATGCCTTATTGGAAACGGAGTTGTCGTTGATCCGCAGGTACTCGTGGAGGAGATTGCATACCTCAGAGAAAAAGGGGTTGATACCGGGCCGGACAAACTGAAAATCTGTGAAAAAGCACACGTAATAATGCCATACCACAAAGAACTCGACCATTCCAGAGAAGCGAGCAAGGGCAAAAATAAAATAGGCACCACCGGCAGAGGCATAGGCCCATGCTACGAAGACAAGGCAAGCCGCAAGGGTATACGGTTTACCGAATTTATCGATCCTGAAATGTTCAAGGATAAGCTGGAAAATGAAATTGAGGAAAAAAACTTTTTGTTTGAAAACCTCTACTCAAAAAGCAAAATTGATACAAAAACCATATTTGAAAGCTATTCAGCCCTTGCTGAAATGCTCAAGCCTTACGTGACAAACGTTTCGGTTTTTGTTTCCAATGCATCCAAAGAAGGCAAGCAGATTCTTTTTGAGGGCGCACAGGGAACCCACCTTGATATTGAGCATGGTACATACCCATTTGTAACCTCATCAAGCACTGTTTCCGGCAATGCATGTTGCGGATCTGGTGTCGGCCCAAAACAGATTTCAGAAGTTTTCGGCATTGTAAAAGCATACACAACACGTGTTGGTGCCGGGCCTTTCCCAACAGAGCTTTTTGATGAAGATGGCGACACCCTGCAGCGTGTGGGTGCAGAGTTCGGCGCAACCACCGGCAGAAAAAGACGTTGCGGCTGGCTTGATCTGGTTATCCTTGAAAACGCAGTCAGACTCAACAGCCTGACAGGTCTTGTGATAACCAAGCTTGATGTTCTAAAAGGCTTTAAAACCATAAAAATATGCACTGCCTATGATTGCGACGGAGAAATATTGAAGCACTTTCCATCCAACCTGAACAAGCTTGCCAAGTGCAAGCCAATCTATGAAGAAGTGCCAGGATGGGACGAGGACATCAGCACAATCAGGTCATACGACGAGCTGCCAGATAATACAAAAAAATACCTCAAGAAAATAGAAGATATTCTGGAAACGCCTGTTTCAATAATTTCAGTAGGGCCGGGCCGTGACGAAACCATAGTTGTTAGCAATCCATACGCCACCTAAACTGGTTGCAACTGGCTTTTAATAATTCGAGCAGTTTTTTGCCCAGGCAAAAAACTGCTTTTTTATTTGAAAAATTTCAAATTACTCTTTTCAAAAGCACTGGCAAAATGGCTTTAAACCTTTTAACGCCGGACTCATAGAGAACCATACCTGACGGATAATCAAAGATTTGGCTATCCACCCATATACTTCTCCTGCACCAGAGGCTTCGCCCAGACTGTTGCCTGCCGCCCTTTCAGGGTTGAATTGATTTAAAGGAAATTTTTAAAAACAAAATATCATGAATCTTCTATTTGTTGCCGGAAAGCTTCTATGGCATCAAGGGTGTATTTTCTAACCTGAACCTCAAGGTCAAAACCTTCCTCACAGCCCAATGCCGGGTGAGAATCGTTCACATGGTTTACCTTTAAATGCTTGAGAGCCTCGCCATCATAGATTTTTAAAATGAGATTTATGATTGAGCGTTCCCCCAGGGGAGTCGTGTCAATCCACCCGATCCGGCGCATACACTCAAACCGGGACTGGTCAACCAGTAGAAAAAAAATGTCCAGAAGTTCTGTAAATTTCGCTGGCGTCTGGACTTCAAAATCGTAACCCGTACCTAAGCCCAGAGAACTCATTATCAGGTGATAATATAGCAATCTGCTTTCGCTGTTGTCTTGACTCAATTTCAGAAGCAGGCTGTCTGGAATTTCAGACCATCTGGTATTTTCATCAAAGGAAATTTTTTCGCTTTCTTTTAACTGAGAAGCCCATCTCGCAAAACCAAGTGTTGCGGCTTTCCGGTGTTTATAGGCTTTCAGGGATATTATTTTCTCTTGTTCCATGTTTATTTTTAACCCTTTTCAAGCAAATCATCAAGTACTTTCGAAGAAATTTTGCCAGTTTTTTACTATTGCATTGGTGTGTAGTAATTTTTTCAAGGGGTGTATTGTTTTATCCACAATATGTTGTGGAAGCATTTTTTTTAGCCCACAAGCAAATTTTCCTTGCCATGAGCAAAATCTTATGTTATCGACCACCTAATTCCTTATAACCAAAGTAACGAAGGGAAAAAATATGCCTAATGAAACTTTAGTCCTTGATAAGTACTTCAGTGATCTATTAGAAGAGACTGGTTACCAGTCGATTCGTTACTGCTTCAATGACAATCTTTTTGTTTTGCTCTCACGAAACAAGAACGATGAACTCGTTGCAGTAATGACGTCAAGGCGCATTAAAACTATAATTGACGGTGTACTACCCACCGTCCACTAGGCTGTTTATCCACATAGACAGGCCGTTATATTTCAAACGTTTTTTCCCTGCTGCGTTTGATAAGGGAAAGTGTTTTGCTTTTTCATGATGCCTTCATTTTTTTAAATTTCAAAAAAAACCCCATTTTCCCCAAAATGACTTTTAAAAATTTTTTTTCTCTTTAGTTTTGATCAATACTTCCATGTCAAATGGAACAAACCCGCATGTGCCCTGGGTTTATCGATTGACTGGGATGTTTGATTTTTCAAAATACATGTGAAAATTACTTATCGAGGATTTCACGGATGCTGAGGAGTTCATTTCGCATTTCTTCTTTTTTACCTTCAAAGGAATTCTTTTTTTCGGAAATCACAGCATCACGCCCCTTTGAGCCGAGGTGTTGTATGGCTCCCTGGATTGTGAACTTACGCTCGTAAAGCAGGTGTTTTATGGCAAGGACGGTTTCTACGTCGGCTTTTCGATAAAGGCGTTGACCCGACGGAGTCCGTTTGGGTTTGATTTTTTTGAATTCGCTTTCCCAGAACCTGAGAACATAGGCTTCCACGCCGGTGATTTCGCTTACTTCACCGATCCTGTAGTATAACTTATCAGGAGTAATTTTTGCCAATTCCTGTCACCCGTTAGTTGAAAAAAATTCATAGTTTCAAACTGGCTATGCTGGCAAATCTGCTTTGAACTCCTTGATCAGGTCATCCACCAGCATTTTATGGATGCTGTTAACGGACTCGTCCTCAAGGGTTTTTTCCCAGGACCTGTAGATTATCCTGAAAGAGACGCTCTTTTTACCCTCTTTGATCGGCTTCCCTTCATAAACATCAAAGAGTACGGCCTTTTCAACAAGCTTCTCTTTTTTTGAAAGGATATTTTCTATTATCTCATTAGCCTGCTGTGCCCTGTCTATAATAAGTGTTGCATCCCTGGCAATAGCTGGAAATCTTGGAATCGGCGTTGCTGTTATAGTACCTGGAAGGTTCTCAAGGAGAACATCCATGTTCAGTTCGAAGTAAAATGCGCTTTGGCCCAGATCGTATTCCTTTGCCAGATTTTTTGTGATCTCGCCAATTATTCCAATTTCTTTTCCAGCGTAAGATACCATAGCAGATTTACCCGGCCTTGTGAAGCAACAATCGTCAGCAGGCAATACTGCAAATTTTGCATCATTAACTCCAAGTGCGTTTAAAAATGCTTCAAGGGTTCCTTTTAAATCATAAAAATCGCATTCAACATCCTTTGCGTGCCATGATTCATCATTTCTTGCGCCGGTCTGTACGCAGGCCAGAAACTCTCGCTCTATGGGCTGTTCCCTGTCAGTGGTCTTTATAAAAATTTTACCTGTTTCAAAGGCCCGGACATTTTTTGTGTTATGTGAAATATTAGTTCTCAGCATATTCATAAGGCCGGGAGCAATGCTCGTCCGTAGAACCGCCAGATCATCGGTCAGGGGATTAAGCACCCCAAGGGTTTTGCGCCGTTCGTCCCCTTCTGAAAATTTGAAACTGTCTGGAGCGTTCTTGCCCATGAAGCTGTAGGTATAGACTTCTGTGAAACCCATGCCTGCCATGATGTCCCTGATCTTTTCTCTTGCATCCACCCGCACAGATCCGCTTTTTGCATTGGAAGGGATGTCAGGAAAGGTTACGGGAATATTATTGTAGCCTGAGATCCTGGCGATTTCTTCCATGAGATCTTCGGGGCGTGTCACGTCAACCCGGTAGGATGGCGGAACTACCGTCATTACACCGTCGTTGCCTGTTGTTATGTCAAAACCTATGCAGTCAAGAAAACCGATTACTTCTTCCGTGGAAAATTCTGTACCCAGGAGCCTGTTGGCATTATGAGCAGTCAGCTTTACTTCTTTTTTCTCAGGCTTGATCGGGTTGTTGTCTATATGTCCGTTTACTATTGTGGCCCCGCTCACCTCAGCCATCAGTGATGCTGCCCTGTGCATGGCCCTTACTGTGATTTCCGGGTCAATGCCTCTTTCAAATCTATGAGATGCATCGGAGTTCAAACCAAGGGATCTGGAAGTCTTCCTGATGCTGGTGGGCAGAAAATACGCGCTTTCTAAAAGTACATTAACAGTCTTGTCGCTGATCTCTGAGTTCATGCCGCCCATTACTCCGGCAAGTGCAACGCCTTTTTCACCGTCGCAAATCATGAGCATTTCGTCGGAAAGCTCGCGCTCTTTTTCATCGAGTGTAGTAAACTTGCTTTTACTGCCGACCCTTTTTACTACAATTCTATTTTCATGCAGTTCATCAAAATCAAATGCATGGAGGGGTTGCCCCATCTCCATCATCACAAAATTGGTTACATCTACAATATTATTTATCGGTCTTATGCCAACCGATATAAGCCTGTCCTGCAACCACCAGGGCGAAGGCTTTATTGTCACGTCCCTGAGAAGCATTGCTGCGTATCGTGGACAAAGTTCCGGGTCTGCTATTTCCACCGAGGTACTGGCGGCTATTTCGCCGTTAGGCTCTGATATTTCTACATCAGGTTCCTGAACCTGCCCTGCCCCGTTGTTTCTAAAGGCAGCCGCAACTTCCCGGGCTATGCCGATAAGACTCAGGCAGTCCGGCCTGTTGGGTGTCAGGTCAATCTCTATGGTGGAATCTGATAAATTTAATGCCTGGGAAAGTTTTACTCCAGGTTCGGCTTTGCCAGTGAGATCAATTATGCCATCAGCATCATCGCCCAAAACAAGCTCTGCTTCGCTGCACAGCATCCCATTGGATTCTACGCCGCGAATCACGGTTTTTCCAAACTCCCTGCCGTCTGGAAGAACTGCACCAGGTAATGCCAGGGCCACAAGCATGCCCTCGGCTACATTTGGAGCACCACAGACTACACTGCGTTTTTCGCCATTTGCCTCAACTTCACAAACCGTCAGCCTGTCTGCATTCGGGTGTGGGGAAACGCTTAAAATTCTGGCAACCAGTACATCGTCCATCCATGCGTACCGATCCGTTACAGAATCAACCTCAAGCCCTGCCATAGTAAGAGCGTCAGCAATCTCGTCTGCTGCCACATCCACATCCAAATACTGCTTAAGCCAGCTTAAACTGAACTTCATCTTAGAACTGCCTCAAAAATCTAAAATCATTTTCAAAAAATCTACGAATATCGTCAATTCCGTACTTGAGCATGGCAATTCTTTCCACGCCCATACCGAATGCGAAACCCCTGTACTTGTCGGTGTCGTATCCCACGTTCTCAAAAAGAGCCGGGTGAACCATGCCGGAACCCAGTATTTCAAGCCATCCTGTGCCTGAACATATCCTGCATCCCTTTCCCCCGCACATGACGCAGCTTATGTCTACTTCTGCGCTTGGCTCGGTAAACGGAAAAAAGCTGGGCCTAAACCGCAAACTCTTGTCCTCACCAAACATCTCCTTTGCAAAGGAAGTCAACATCCCTTTTAAATCGCCAAAGGTCACATCCTCACCTACAAGCAGTCCCTCAACCTGGTGAAACATGGGCGTATGGGTAATGTCTGAATCACAGCGAAAAACCCGTCCCGGCATTATAGCCCGAACCGGCGGTTCCTGTTTCTCCATCAGCCTGATCTGTAAAGGGGATGTGTGGGTTCGAAGGAGTGTATCCTCGGACACAAAAAAGGTGTCCTGCATGTCCCTTGCTGGATGATCGTCGGGAAAATTCAATGCTTCGAAGTTATAGTAGTCTGTCTCCACCTCCGGGCCTTCAGCAATCTCAAACCCCTGACGCACGAATATCTCACAGATTTCTCTGTTAACAACGGTCAGTGGATGGATGCTGCCCCGAAACCCGGGTCTTCCTGGAAGCGATACGTCAATTGAGTCTGCCTCGCTGATTACCGCTGCAAGTTTTTCTATTGCATCGGCTATAGTGGACTCAATTTTCTTTTTAACTTCGTTGGCTCTCTTGCCTGCCATTGGTCGCTGCTCATTTGGCAGGGAGGATATATTCCTCAAAAAGCCGGTCACAAGGCCCTTGCGGCCTATAAACTTCACGGAGATGTCCTTTAATGCAGCTTCATCATCTGCGCCGGCGATCTCCTCCAGAGCCTTTTTTTCGATTTCTTCTATGCCTAAGTCCATGTGCATCTTTTTCTATTGAAACTAAATGGTTATGCCTGTAATGCGCAATTTTTTTTTGCGTCCCGATGTCTCTATACGTTTTGGGCTGCTACCTGGGCAATCTTGGCAAAACCTTCTGGATCAGAAATCGCCAGTTCTGCAAGGACTTTCCTGTCCAGCTCTACATTAGCCATTTTCAGGCCGTGGATGAACTTGCTATAGGAGATGTCGTTCATACGGGCTGCTGCGTTAATACGGACTATCCAAAGTTTTCTAAAATCACGTTTTTTCTGCCTGCGGTCACGGTAGGCATACATAAGAGCCTTGTCCACCGAATCAGCAGCAGTTCTAAACAGTTTGCTCCTGCCTCCGCGAAAGCCCTTTGCCAGCTTTAGTACCTTCTTCCTGCGACGTCTGGCCTTAAATCCTCTTTTTATCCTCATTTCCGACTCCTTGGGTCAAATTCTTTAAACAGCCATTTTTTTTGGAAAATGGCCGCTAAAACAGCCGTATCAGCTCTTTAAACAACCACAATGGTCATTTCAACAGCGTATACAGCTCTTTTTAAGTTTATAATTTATGCTTTTAAACGACTATTGATGCTGCGTTTTAAGCATTTGGAAGCATTTGGCGAACGACACGTATATTTGACTTATCAATAACTCCGCCCTTCCTGAGACTTCTTTTTCTCTTTGTATTCTTCTTGGTCAGGATATGGCTTGCGTTTGCCTTATTAAACCTGAATTTTCCGCTTCCTGTCTTTTTGAAGCGCTTGGCAGCACCTCTGTTTGTCTTGATTTTCGGCATGTTGATTCACTCCATAAAAAAACTTTTTTTGTTTTTTTGTTAAACCTTTTGTTCCTTTAACAATTAGATAATTTACTCGAACCTTTTTAACCTGCCGAATAAATTAAACAAATTAACTGTCACAAAGGAACAGAAAATATATGCAGGCCAGATACTAAAAATACCCGCGCCAATCTTTACCTTTGCATGTCAATCAATGGCTTTATTTGGGAAATATCGCAAGGCGGCTCAACTATTTGGGAGCTAAAACCATCATCATGGTTCTGCCTTCAAATCTTGGCAATTGCTCCACAACAGCGTATTCTTCGGTCTCTGCGGCAACCCTGGCAAGCAATTCTCTTCCTTTTTCAGAAAGAGTGATTTCTCTGCCCCTGAACATAACGGTCACCTTGACTTTGTCCTTTTTTTCCAGAAACCTTTTTATATGGCCCAGCTTCACCAGAAGATCATGTTCCCCTGTTTTAGGCCGGAACTTGATTTCCTTGACTTGAAAAGTCGTCTGTTTCTTTTTGGCCTCATGTTGCTTTTTTGCCTGCTCGTATTTATAACGGCCATAGTCCATTATCTTGCAGACAGGAGGTTTTGCATTTGGCGAAATCTCAACCAGATCCAGGCCATGTTCAGCAGCATTATTAAGTGCGTCAACAATGTTCACTATTCCGACCTGTTCACCATCCGGGTCAATCAGTCTGACTTCCCTTGCCCTAATGTTCTTATTTATCTGTGTCTTATACGGTTTCTTCAAACGATTAATTAATTTCCTCCGAAACGTTTTTTGTTAATAAATAATCCAATAAATCCACAAAATACCAGCCTGCCCTGTTGCCATTTTTTTTTGCTCAAAAACATTCCACGGGCAAGAACATTTATTAATATAACAACTTCTATAAAATGCAAGAAAAAAATGAATTTCCCTTTTTTTCCAGACAAATTACCTTGTTCTATTCAAATCAATCCTGTTTGCAGATTCAAGCCCTCTTCTGGCAGATGGCCTGTCTGGATCAAGTGTCAAAGCAGCGTCAAAAGCCTGTTTTGATGCTGCTTTTTTTCTCAGATAATAGTTGCTCCACCCTAGTCCCTCGTATATCTCTGGGTAGCCGGGGTTATTATGAAGCCCATAAGCATGAGAAAAAATTGTCAGTGCTTTTTCATATTGACCAACACTCATATAACTCCATCCCAGGTTCATGATCCCTCTGCTGACCCAGGAAAAATACTTCTCTTTTTCAGAAAAATTTTCTAAAAGCGGGCTGTAAATCCCGATTGCACTGTTATAGTCCTTTTCCATATAGGCCAATCCTGCCAAAGTAAATTTTGCCCTTATGTTGTCTGGATGGTGTCTCTGGATTTTCAGCAAAATCTCCCCGGCACGCTCTGTCCTGCCCATTCCAATCAAGGCTGTTGCTCCGCCAACGAGGATGTCATCCTTTTTGCAGCCCTTTCGTTTTGACAATTCTTTAAATATCTCAAAGGCTTCTTTGTGAAGCCCGGACTCAAGCACACACCAGGCCTCAAGCCTGTCCATCTCACAGTCTGAGATTTCAAGTTGCTTATATTCTTTTATTTTTCCATGCGCACCTTTAAAATCACCTATCCTGAAATATGCTTTGGCAAAATCACGCACCAGACCGGCCAGTGCTTTTTTGCCTTTGATAGCACCCCTTATATATATGGTGTCTCCGTAATAGGGATCAATTTCTGCCAGCACCCTCATGCGCTCCGAAAAAAGTGCGGCATCGCCATCCATATAGGCGTTCAGGGCGATTCCATAAAGAAAGGGACGCCTGTCAACCGCTGTCAACAGCCCCCTTTCAAACACCTTCAGGCTGTCAAGCCCTTCCCCAGTTTCCATCATGCAGATAAAAAGCCTTTTCACAGCCTCTGGGTTTTCCATGCCATCAAGACCGAGAATGTAATATTGTGCTGCGATCCTGTAGTTCCTTGAAAAATATTGAGCATCTGCAAGTGCATACCAGATGTTGCTTTTGGATGTGAATGAGCTGGTGTACCTGGTTGATTTTTCAAAATATTTAATTGCAGCCCCATAATCTTTCTGGGCAGCCTTGATCAGTCCCAGCCCGTAGTACCCGTCCGATGCGATTGATTCAATGTATTTCGATTCCGTATGCTCAAGCTCCTTCCATAAAGAGCTTGCCATATACGCCACGGCCCAGTCCTTTTCACGCTTGAACCAGTTTTCCGCCCCTTCATAATCCTCTTTGATATACAGAACCCACGCCATGCCCTGGGCACCGCCGATACTTTTTTTATTTTCTGCCAGGATACCGGAAAAAATCCTTTGTGCCTTTTCAAATTCACTCTGCTTATATAAAGCCCATGCAAGGATCATCCTGCTTTTGCGATCCTTTGGGTTTACAAATTCCCCATCCCTGGCGTATTTTTCTGCCAGCTCAAAGTCCCCTTTGCTCATTGCATCCAGGGCCTCGGCAAAATTCCGCTCAGCCCTGTAGTACGAGCAACCATGAAAAAGCAACAGAACCACAAGAAGAACTGCCATTTTCATAATGTATGTGACAACTTTTTTCATCTATACACCCTGCCTGTTAAATATGGATTTTTACATATTACATTTCATAAAGGTACATACAAGATTCGTGCCTATCCTGTCCTTTATAAATTATCTCCATAATTACCTTGGGTTACGGTAATGGGAAAATTTCAGAAAGCGTTGATTTTTTGACGGTGTCATGGCTTGCGCTGCCCTTTCTCAATTGACAGCAACTCTGTCCGGGGATGCTCATGCAAGGCTCTTTCTTTAAATAACCACAGATAATTGTCCTGACTCTACCCCAGGATTTCAACGATTTGCGAGGCAGGCACAATGTCAACCTGTTCCTTTATTTCCGGGAGGAGTTCCTTGATCATTTCAAAGGTGATCCTGTGGGGGTGGCCGATTCCTATGGCCCTGCCATGATCCTTTGCAATGGTTATCATGTGCCGGATCTCCTTGACGATTTCCTCACCATCCTGAACATGGTCGAAAAAAACATCACGCTCTCCAAAGGGTATCTTTAAAAGCCTTGCTGATGGTCGTGCTATTGTGGTCATGGAGGTACGGCTGTCCACAAAAAAAAGTCCTTCCTTTTTCAGGATCGTAAATATCTGGTACATCTGGGTGGAAACAGAGGTCATTTTCGAACCCATGTGGTTATTAACTCCCTTGGCATAGGGCACTTCATCCAGACTTTTCCGCAAACCAATCAAAAGCTCATCAGGGGTCATGGACGTGAGAAGGGCATTCTTTCCAGGGTTAACCTTTGGATACTCAAAAGGCTCCATTGGCAAATGGAGCATGATTTCATTGCCATTTGCATACGCCCTTTCTGCTGCTTTTTTTCTAAAGGGACTGTTTGGCAATATTGAAAATGTTATCTTTGCATCAAGGGATAAAAACTTTTTGACCATCTTCAAGTCAAAACCAATATCATCAATGATGATAGCAGCCACTGGCCTGCCCTGCAATACAGCCGGGTCAGGTCTGGTGAGCCGTCTGCCACCGTCAATGTCGCCAGAATAAACCTCATAGGGCGGCACTTCGGCCCTTTGGGTGATCCTTTTACGCTCTGGGCTTTCCCTGGTTTCTGTGCCGGACTCTTGAGTGTCTGCCTTACCCGCTTCTGGTTCCGGCTTGCCTGGTTTTGATTTCTCTGGTTTTGATTTCTCTGGTTCCGATATATCAGGTTTTCTAGCGGTGTCGTGTTTCCGGGTCTGAGCCTTTTTCGATACTTTTGGTGGTTTCTGCACCTGTTGATCGGCAGTTTGCTCAGAATATGGAACTACATTCTCCTTAAAATAAAGCCCGATTACAACCACGATAGAGATGAGAACCATGATAGCAAAAAGACCTTTATAGAGATTTCTCTCCATATCCATTGATTGTTTTTTCGTTTTTTTCGGCTTTTTTCTGGCTGCCACTGTTTTTTTGGGTTCAGCTTTTTTGGGGGGCTGTTTCCTGGCAACTGGTTTTTTAGCAGGCGGGTTTTTATCTGCCGACTTTTTAGCAGGCTGCTTTTTAGCTACCGGTTTTTTGGCGGGCTGTTTTTTATCGGCCGGCTTTTTTGGGGAAGCTTTTCCCTTGCCAGCCTTGTTTTTTTTTTCAGGCATTTATTAACTTCTTATCATTTCATCTACTGCATATCAGAATTTAATAAGGCGGGCAGAGAGAACCCTGACCCGCCATATTTTTTATTTTCAGCACCTTTGAAACTGCGCTGCTCAACTTAACTTTAATTTTTTGAAATCTTGCTAAATATATCAAAGCTTATAAGAATTTCAAGCGCCTTGCGAACCTGGCTGTCAGACATAAGATTCTTTTTCTTCAAAGGTCCCAGGCTAAAATCATCTTCCTCTTTTTTCTCTTCTTTCTTTTTTTCAGATTTACCATCAATCGACTTGGAGTCAATATGATTACGTAGATCCCTTTCCTTCAAAGAATTATCCTTTTCAGCAATTTCCGCCTTTGTCAACCGCTTGAAGTTAGCTACGATATCCGGCTCTATGCCTTTATTCTGTATAGATCTGCCATTGGGTGTATAGTATCTGGCAATGGTAAATTTCAGCCCGTAGCCATCCCTCAGGGATTCAACGGTCTGCACAGAACCTTTACCAAAGGAAGTTGTGCCGAGAACCAGCGCTTTTTTGTGATCCTGAAGAGCACCCGCCACAATCTCCGATGCACTCGCACTCCCGCCGTTGATCAGCACGACAATTGGATAATTGCGTTTAACCTTGTTCGGGGTTGCTGGATATTCTTTTGTGTGGATCTTGCGTCTCCCCTTTATGGATACAATAACGCCTTCTTCGATAAAAAGATCCGAAACCTTGAAAGCCTGGTCAAGGAGACCGCCGCCGTTATTTCTAAGGTCTATGATAAGCCCCTTGAGACCATTATCCTTTTCTTCCATTTTTACAATTCCAGCCTCAAGGTCATCAACTGTGCTGCCGCTGAAATTGGTAATCCTCACATAGCCGTAGCCCTTTTTGAGCAGGAGTGGCTTAACGCTGTTAATTGGAATAACTGCCCTTACAATTTCATAATCTATTGGCTTTGGTTCGCCCTTGCGTACAACTGTCACCTTGACACTTGTTCCCATTGGCCCTCTGATGAGTTTCACGGCATCAAGCATATTGCTGGTGGGTGAATCATCCACTTTCACTATCCGGTCACCAGCTTTAACACCGGCTTTATAGGCCGGAGTTCCTTCAATGGGAGATATAACCGTGACAAACCCGTCCTTCATGGTAATATGGATACCTATTCCAGAAAATTCGCCACTTGTATCAATCCGCAGATCCTCATATTCTTCTGGCTTCATAAGGGCCGAGTGCGGGTCAAGACCTTGAACCATGCCCTTTATAGCCGTTTCTATCAGCACCTCGGTATCCACTGGCTCAACATAATGGTTTTCAATAAGGTCGATTACATCGGTAAAGAGCTTGAGCGACTTGTAAGTATCCTCTCCCTTGGCCTGAATATCTTTATAGAATCCCGGGCCTATTGTCCAGAAAAGTACAAAAATCCCAACCAGAAGCCATAATTTCAAACATCTCTTTTGAATAAACGCCATGCAGAGTCCCCTTTTAAGACTGGTATATTGAGGTAGTCCTTCTACTCTCTTTAAATTATTACCATATAAGCTATATTAGATTTTTATCCCCTCTTTATCCATTTCATTGGATCAAGGGGTTTTCCTCTGTGTCGAACCTCGAAATAAAGACATGGGCCGATTAAAGAACCGCTGTCACCGACGGTTGCAATGACCTCCCCAGCCTCAACATAATCGCCTTTTCTTTTAAACTGCTCCTCACAGTGTGCATAAACAGTATAATATTTTTCACCGTGGTCAATTATGAGCATGTTGCCATAGCCCTTGAACCAGCTTGAGTAAATTACCCTTCCAGAGCTAACAGCATGGATCGGCTCGCCTCTGTCGGCCCTGATATCAATTCCGCTTCGAAAGTTCATGACCTTGTATTGCGAATTTCTATATGCCCCAAAATTTGAAACGATTTTACCCCTAACTGGCATATTTAGCAACCCTTTTAATGATGCAAGGTCTTTAATTCTTGCCGACTTGATCTCTTTCCCACGCTTTTTTGCATCTTTATTGGTAAGGCTTCTGTTAATCTCATTATCGAGATTTCCCGCTGATTGCTTAAGGGATTTTATTGCAGCCTCCATCAGGGACTTTTTATTCCTTATATCCCTCAGCAGCTTCTTTTTTTTCGCCCTTTCCAGGGATGTTATCTTTATCTGCTGGCTGTATTCCTTTTCCAGCCTTGCCTTGTCTGCCCGCTGAACCTTCAGCTTCTTCGTGAGTTTCTGAAGCTCGGCTTTGTTTTTCACAAGCTCATCAATAACCTTTGCGTCATAGGCAAGTATTTTTTCCAGGGCTGCCTTTCTCCTGAAAAAATCATACATGGATTCAGCAGAGGCCAGAACCTGCATTTTGCCAAGCCTGTTAAGCTTGTACAAAGCCACCATGCGCTTTGCTGCATACGCCTCGTTTACCTCAATTTTTTTTATCAGGTTGTCGAGGGCCCGGCCGTTATTCCTGCTTTTACCGTCAATCTCATTGAGATCCGGCCTTATCTTTGCGACACTTGCCCTTGCCCTGTTCAGGGTCAGGTCTATCTGGTTCAGGCCGTTTATTATCGTTGATTCTTTCTTTGTAAAGGTGATAACTTCTTTTTTCCGCTTTTCTATCTTTTTATCAATTTCTCTGGCTTTTTTTCTGGCTGTAGCAGTGTTTCGGGTCCGAGCCGCGGTTTTTTCCTCTTTTGCCTTCTCCCTGCCAGCTTTTTTTTTGCTGGTTTCTTTTTTTGAGGACTCTTTTTTTATGGATCCTTTTTTTAAAGACCCTTTTTTTTCCTGCTCTTTTTTGCCGGCCTGCACAGGCTCAAGAAGCTTCACATACCGCTCTCTTTTCCTCACATAAACGGTGGCACCCTTATATAATATCTCGATCCACCCATCACGGATGGCTGTTATCTCAACTATTGTGCCTCGCTCCAGAACATATTTAACCCTTGCGCTCTGATCCGGCTTAACACGCAGGTTAAGCTTCCAGGCAGTAATTTCGCCCTTCCATCCCGTAGCCATAACAAGGCCAGGGATAACAAGCATCATGATACAAGCCTTAATCAGGCTTTTAAAAACTGTTTTAATGAAAGATAACATCCCAGCCAACCCAAAAACATACTACAAATAATAATTCCAAACCACGCGCCAAAGGACAGGAACTTCAATTGAAAAAAAGTTCCAGCAATCCCTTCACCCATGTTTGCCGATATTGCCAAATACGCTGCGAACAGGGTCAAAACGCCAAGCACTCCACCAAAGGCTCCCTGAATAATGCCCTCTATATAAAGCGGGGCCTTGATAAATCCGTCCGATGCCCCCACAAGGCGCATAATTTCCACTTCCTCACGCCTTGAATATAGTATCAGGCGGATGGTATTTGCCACAATAAAAACCGCTGCCAGGAAAAAAAGCGCACCCATGGCAAAACCGGTTATCCTGAACAAATTAAATATACTTGAAAACCTGCCAAGCCATTTCTGCCCATACTCAACATCTTCAATCTGGGACACCGACTCAATCTCTCTTGCCAGGATTTCCACCTTTCCCCAACTCCTGGCAGAGGCAACCATATGTATCTCAAATGCATCGGGGAGCTGGTTCTCGCCAAGATTCTCAAACAGGGAAGCCTGACGTTTCATATCTGCCTTCAGCAGTTCCAGGGCCTCTTCCCTGGATATGAAAACCACATCCTCTACACCTGGCATGCCCAGTATTGTCTGCTTTATTACCAGCACCTGAGAGTCGGCTACATCCGGCTTGAGGTAGGCCATTACCCGTACGCCCTGCTTCCAGGTGTTTAAAATTTCGCTGGCATTCACAAAAAAAAGCACAAAGGCGCTCACAATTAAAACCGATAAAGCTATAGTTATAATTGCAATCAAATGCATGAACCTGTTGTCCCTGATGTCCAGCAAGGCCCTTTTTATAAAGAAGATCATGCCTCAACCTCCGCTTTGACGGGTTCTTCCAACCGCCCGTCCAGCAGGTTGACTGTCCTGGCTCCTGTGCTGCGAATTATATCATGATCGTGGGTGGCAACAACTATGGTTGCACCCCTTTCGTTAAATCCCTTCAAAAGCCCCATCACCACGTTTGCAGAATCAGAATCAAGGCTGCCGGTTGGCTCATCAGCCAGTATTATTTTGGGATCACCCACAACCGCCCTGGCAATTGCAACACGCTGCTGCTCACCACCAGAAAGGCTCAGGGGAAATGAATTCATCCTGTCCTCCATGCCGACGACTCTTAATACGCTGCTCACCTTTTTTTTAATCTGGCTTCGCTTTACGTTCATGACCTCCAGCACCAGGGCCACGTTTTCAAACACATTTTTTGTGGAAATCAATTTATAATCCTGAAAAATAATTCCTATCTTTCTCCTCAAATAGGGAATTCTGCTGGATGGAATTCTGGAAAGATTGATGCCGTCTATCAATATCTGGCCTTCGGAAACTGGCTCCACAAGGTGAAGGAGTTTCAACAGGGTTGTTTTGCCCGCCCCGCTTGGGCCGGTGACAAAAACAAATTCCTGTGAGGCAATATCAAGGGTAATATCGACAAGTGCGTTCCTTTTCCCGTAACGCTTGTGAACATGAAACATTCGTATTGCTGGCGCTGAACCCTTTTCGTGAATTGTCATTCTTGCTTCCTGATTAAAAAAATTTGGTGATTAGCTTATCCTTAGTATAGTACAATAATTTAATTCATTTATAAAGGAAAGTTTTTAAAAAAATACATTTAAATTGACTTTTTCCTTATTCAGGCTTGAACCGCCTGAAAAATTAGTCAATATTTTTAGCAATACAAAACATAATTTACATCCACCCAGCGACGCAATCAGCAGGCCAGACATGAAAATTGTAAAATACCACTGCTAAAACCCGATTATGATTTTTTGGCCACCATAGCAAATTCATAGGCATTATCAATAACATATAGATTTTTTAGCTAATATTACTTTACCTGACGTTAACTCAAACCTTGACATTAGTTTGCAAATAACCCATTATGAAAAAGATAATTAGCGTTTTTCCCATAATTTTAACCATTATCATTAAAATACATTTTGCACGTATAGCTACTTACTTCATACCTGCAAAATTTTTTCAAGAAAAATATTTCGGGAAAATTTTTGGCTTATCTCAAAACCTGACCCGCGAAACAAACTATGTAAAAATACTTCGTTGTTAATATTGATTTTATCAGGAGGTTTTTCGCTTATTTTATAACTAAACCACATGTACAAACTAAGCAAAAAGCTTCGACAAAACATTAAATTTTATCAGGAGTAATTTTTTTAGCCATGAGCATATCTGATTCTATTTCTAAAAAAGTAATTCTAATACTTTCCGCCAGCATTGCCATTTTGTTCATAGTCATGTGCGCACTTTTATTTGTTTCAGAAAAAAATAAAGCCGAAAAAACCCTACGGGATACAGCACAAAAAACAATCGAAAGAATTTCCAACAGCCTCATTTATCCAATGTGGGACGTTGAACTGCGGCAGGTAACAAGAACCATTGACCTGGAAATGTCTGACCGAAACATAATTTCAATTATCATCACAGAATCTGCGGCATCTGAAAACGTTGGCAAAATAAGGTCTGCCGGAGACACCCTCGAAGCCTATGCCTCTGACAACCCGCAACAAAATCAAATAGTACAGGCTGCCTTCTTCAAGCTCAAAAGACCAATCAGGTATGAACAAATTGTCATCGGGCAGGTGGAAATCTCCTATACTGACTACTACCTTAAACAGGCCACAAAAAGGCTGATTAGATCAATCGTGGCCGTTGGCGTAATTTTTTCTCTTTTAATCCTGTGCGTTATATACTTCAGCCTGCGGCAGATTATTCTGAACCCACTCATCTTTCTCCAGAGAACCATAGAAGGCATGAGTAAAACCGATTCCACCGTCAGGCTCCCCATAACCTCCAGTGACGAAATTGGGCGGGTTGCAGGAGCGTTTAATGCAGAATTTTCAAGTCGGCTGCAAATGGAAGAAGCTCTCAGGGAATCCGAGAAAAAATACCGGGGCATATTTGATAATGCAACTGAAGGAATTTTCCAGGCAACCCTTGAAGGAGAAATCCTGACAGCAAACACCGCCTTTGCACAGATGTTCGGGTACTCCTCCACCGAAGAAATACTTGGCTTTAAACTCAATATGCAACAGGATTTCTTTGTTGATTCAAAGAAAAATGATGAGATTATCTCAACCCTTGCTGATGCTGGTCATATAACCGATTTTGAAGCAGATTTTTTCAAAAAAGACGGCATGGAAATGAGTGCATCCTTAAACATCCACGCTGTTACCGATACCCAGGGGGAAACTGAGTACCTGGAAGGCAACATCAGGGACATTACTGAAAAAAAACGGGCAGAAGAATACAAGAAGGGCAAGGAGCTTGCCGAAGCCTCAACAAAGACAAAAAGCGAATTCCTGGCCAATATGAGCCATGAAATACGCACGCCCATGAACGCTATCATTGGATTTGCAGAGCTTCTGGCCAGCACGGAACTTAACAGAAAACAAAAGGATTTCCTCGGCAGAATAAGCTCATCAAGCGAGTCGCTGCTTGGACTGATAAACGACATACTCGACCTTTCAAAAATCGAGGCTGGCAAACTTGATATGGAAAGTGTCAATTTCAGCCTTTATGATATTATCCAGAACCTGTCTGACATGTTTTCCCTCAGGGCGGCTGATAAAGGTGTTGAATTCATAGTATCCGTGGATGAAGATGTCCCGGATGCCCTGATTGGAGACCCTTTACGGCTCAAGCAGATACTTATAAACCTGTCCAACAATGCCTTGAAATTCGTCTCAAATGGAGAAATCCTGATCCAGACTACACTTCTGGAGGTAGACGACAACGAATGCCGCTTCAGGTTTACAGTAAGAGACACTGGAATGGGAATCGCTCCTGAGGTTCTGCCAAAACTCTTTGAAGCCTTTACCCAGGCCGACAGCTCCACAACCCGTAAACACGGTGGAACCGGACTCGGTCTTACCATCAGCAAGCTGCTGGTGGAAAAGATGAATGGACAAATCTGGGCAGAGAGTGAGCAGGGCATTGGCAGCGCATTCCACTTTACAATCATGCTTGGAAAACAATCACAGGAAATGGAGCCAAAGCTGTTATTCCCCAACAACCTGGCAGGGCTGAAGGTTCTGATTGTTGATGATAACCTGACGGCCCTGGATATTATTCGTCGGATTATTCGATCATTCGGGTTCAAGGATGATGTTGCTGTCACTGGCTCAGAAGCCATAGTAAAAATTCGGGAGCAGAAGTTTGACCTTGTAATAATGGACTGGAAGATGCCGAACCTGGACGGTATTGCAGCAACCAGAATTATCAGAAAGTACCAGAGCGAAAGCGAACTGCCCATAATCATGCTGACAGCCTTTGGCAAGGAAGAGCAGTTCCAGGAAGCAATGGCAGCAGGCGTTACAGAGTTCCTTAACAAACCCATAAACAGATCCACACTCTTTGACACGATCATGAAGGTTTTTTCCGTTGAGGGCCACAGAATCTCAAAGGCTGAACGGACGATACTCAATGACCTCGAAGCTACCCAGAAAATCCGTGGAGCCGACATCCTGCTTGTGGAAGACAACAGCATCAACCAGGAACTTGCCCTTGAAATACTTGGAAGTGCCGGTGTGCTTGTTGAAGTTGCATCAAACGGCCTGGAGGGTTTTGATAAAGTCAAGGAAAGACAATTCGATGCTGTTCTCATGGACATTCAGATGCCCGTAATGGATGGTTTTGAATCAACCGAGGCCATCAGGGGCTGGGAAAAATCTACTCCCAGTGGCAGAAAACCGATTCCGATTATTGCAATGACAGCCAACGCCATGATAGGCGACAGGGAAAAGTGCCTGGAAAAAGGCATGGACGACTATGTGACAAAGCCCATAGACACAAGAAAACTCTTTAACACCCTTGCGGCCTGGGTCATACCCAACAGCGACAATGTAAAAAAAGCCGAAGAAAATATCGAAGCTTTTATTCAAAAAGCAAACAACAACAAACACGATACACATATTCCTGAAAACCTGCCAGGTATAGACATGAAGTCTGCCATGGAACGGCTTGCTGGCAATTTCAAAACATACAAAATGCTGCTGGGTGAATTTGTTTCAAAATACTCGGAATCCGTAGCTGACTTCCAGAAAGCTGTGGCAGAGAACAATACCGAGGATATTTGTCGAATGGCCCACTCAATAAAGGGCGTTGCTGGAAACCTTTCTGCAAAATCGCTTCAGGGAGCTGCTCAAAACATCGAAAGGGAAGCAAAGGATAATATGGGTTTTGGGATGGAAGCTTTACTGGTGGAATATTCCGCATGCCTTGAAGAGATTATAAATGCATGGACAATAGTCTCTGAAATTGACAAGGCTGCAAACGCTTCCAGGCCATCCTTGAATCATGACAGCAATGCAGAAATTGATTCAGAAAGAGCCGCAAAAATCATCAATGAGCTTGATGATCGTTTAAGCAAAAACAACCCCAGCCTGGAAGCACATATCAATGCGCTCAAGGAATGCATCTTTGGAGATGGCTTGCCGGAAAAAATGACTGAAATGGAATCCCAGGCCAATGGCTTTGACTTTAAGGGGGCGAGAGACACCCTGGCAGATATCGCAAGTTCTGCCGGCATCAACCTGTCACCCAATTAGGACACATACCTGTAGAGTTAGCAGCATCTACTCATCAGGTGAACCAACTTCTTTTAAAGTAGCACTGCCGCTTCCCGATAGCATTATTTTTGCTATTGCCCCGGTTCTCAATTCTTTTTCAAGAGCCAGTGCATCTTCCTTTGGGGCAAAAAAAGCTTCGATCCCGTATTTTACATCAATTTTTTCAGAGTTCCATCCTGTATAATGAGTCCTTCCCCTAATAAACTGACCGCTGCCCGGCTTTTGCAGGCTTGCGCCAGCATATTCGTGAACCCCGTTTTCCCCCGGCTGGAGCATCACATAGATGATCTCTCCGTTTCTTAATCTATATTTTTCAGTCATTTCCAGAATTGATGCACGATCAATGGTTGAAATTTCATAGTTCAACCGGGCATAGTTTCCCCTGAATAAACTGCGCGGGTCAACCGGGACGGTTTTAAGCAGCACTTCCTGCCCTGTCCACAGTGGAAGAACCGAGTTCAGATACTCTGCTGCAAGCACGCTGATTTGCAAACCCACAACTAATATCAGGCCGATCAAGACTGTTTTTTTCTTCATGATGTCTCTTCCGTTACCAAGGTTTCAAGATGCTTCATCAGGTTCAATGGACATTTGGGGATTTTATCCCCTTGTTATGCAGTTTCCAGTACTTTGCAGATGCCAGCAGGATAAAGGCAAAAACAATAAACAACAATGCCGCACTAATATAGTCTCCCACAAGGTCAAAGTATCGCAGCAGAGCTGTCACAAGAATGGAAAATACTCCAGCAAAAAAATAGTGCGACACAATCTTCATGATTCCCTTCACAATAAGCCATGTACCCAGGCTGATCAGCACCAGATTATCCGCCCATTGCAGCACCTGGCTCATCCAGGAATACCCCCTGCCCGACATGACAAGTAATAAAGCCGCCAGAAAAAGCCCGACCGCCACTACCGTAGATTCCACCTTCCCATCAATTCGATACCGCCAGTAGAGTACGCAGCTTGATATTACCACGGAAATAAGAGGTATGGCCCCAGGAACTCTCCATGTTGTTCTTATCAGCTCCCTCCATGATGCTTCGAAGCTTAATATAATGAGAGAAAAAATAGTAAAGCGAAGTACCCACACAGACAGCATCGTTCCATAATCGACCATTTTTGCATTACTTTGCCCTTCGAGCCATTTTCCTGCCACATGAAAACAGAGAAACAGCAGCCCTGCTGCAACAACATTTTCAGACCCAACATAAAATCCAGGCCCATAACTCAGAAACCAGGACACGGTGTATTCCACCCAGAACCCGATTGCACAGACAAAGGCAATAAACAAAATAATGCTCTGCCTGCCCTTCCAGAGAAACCACCCAAGAGCAGCAATAAATAAAGGAAACGTTGCCGGATAGAAGGACAATGATGATTCCACAAAAAACCAGATAAAGGCGAGGGTGATGGTCAAGATCATCAGCAGCACGCTCTCCAGCAACACCGCAGCAGGCAGAATACCCACGGCCCACCAGTATATTCCGTCTGGATAATGCTCGCCAATATGATAAATCTGCGCTATCAGCATGATGGAGGCTCCATACAATAATCCTCCCAAAAAAAACCACCGCACTGCTGAAGCTTTTTTATCCTGCTGATATGCATAGAGTCCCATCAGATTAACAATCAGGGTAAGCCCTATCAGCCCCAGCATTCGAACCGCCCTGGGAATATCTACCCAGTTTGCACCTATGACTGTAATTACCGCAAGCCCGATAAAAAGAAACCCAAGCCCCACCAGCACATGGTAGCCCATGGAACTTTCATCCTGTCGGTGATAATCGACTCCATAGTCGTCGCAGATGGTTTCTGCCTGATTGACGGAAATAAACTCCTTTTCCACCCATCTGGTAATTTCCCGTGCCAGATCCTTTTTCAGTAATCGTATAAGTCGCATATCAAACCCTTATCAAATATATTAAACAGACACGCATCAGTTAAAAAAACTGGTCAATCATGCTGACGCACAGCACTGCTTCATTGCGCATCGTTACTGAACATGAGCATTTATTTTCCTTTTAATATTTGGATATCAGGATGTGGGTGAGTCGTCGGAATCTTCCCGGAATATGCCCTCGCTATCGCGGAAATAGACACCCTCTCGTGTCTTTACAACGATATAGAGATCAGCTTCATTAACCGGATTTTGATCCAGAAAACTGATTGCTGCGTCTTCTGAGGGGCCTCCAAAAATCTTGTACAATCTCGTGCCGTCCAGATCCATCTGGGAGTATTCCTTGATAAAATAGACTCCATTCTGGTCTGGCGCACGGCTGTGGCCCTTTTGTTCCGGGTCTGCCTGGGACAGGGATATGGTTCCAATTTCCCTTGCATCGCTGGGAACAAGCTCTGTCTTTGATTCAGCAGCCTCGGAAGCGGGCCTGCTGGTCAGGCTGTTGGTGAGCGCATCGGTTGGAGTGAGAGGCTCAATCTTCTCTCTGTTGATTTTTCCACGCGGGCCTACCTGTTTGATTATTTCATGAACATCATGCTCACTGCCATCCCCGTGTTCATCGTCATCTTCCTGGGGTTCCGACCCAGGCTCAGGCTCTGACTCCGACTCTGTCTGGTCCATCTCCTGATCAATATTTTCCTGATCCAGCTCAGTCTCATTTTCTGGAATTACATCTAAAATCGTATCTGTTGCAATATGAGGATTAATTTTCAGGTAATCAAGCCGCTCCTGAACAAGCTCGGAAATGTCAGTCTTCAACAACTCCTCAATTATCGGGATGTTGTTGATATGAGAAACTGCTTCTTCTCTGATTTCGTATTCAGGATGGGTGCGGACAATTTCCGCAAGAAAGGTCTGCTCTCTAAGCTGGGAAACCGCCCATAGACGGACTTCCCACACAGGATCGAGTTTGGCGATTGTCAAAAGCACCTGCTGCTCGCCGCTAATCCTGACATGTGCCAGTCGCCGCACACCTCGATCCGCATCAGATTCTGACAATTTTGCCAGCACTTTTTCATCATCAAGGTTGATTATGGCAAGCTTCCTGATCTCAGCCTCAGGATGCTTCCATTTAGGTTTTAAAAAATCTAGAACCCCCAAAAAAATCCTCCTGAAATCATCAATTACTACCCGGCTTCATTATTCTGTTTTGTTCCCCCCGGTTGAACCACCCCACTCGTACTTACCGAACTTCAGGTAGCCCATCACGTTATTCAACCTTGCATCCACGGCACTGGATGCAGGCATCACATTTCCGGTCACAAGGGGTCTAAGGAATTTGCTCAATTCATGGCTTCCGCCACCGGTAAGGACAATGGCATCCATATCCCAGTCCTCGGCCCAGAGACGGTTAATCTCGTTTGCAATAACTCCTGCTGAATGCTGAAATACCTGGTCACGAAGCTTGGATATGTTAAACTCCTGACCACGAATCTTGATAAAGCCTGACTTCACAGCATCGTACAGGCGGTAAAGCTCTATTGTCACGCCGCTTTCTTCGCGGAGTTTTTTTGCAATTATACTGAAACTTTTGGACACTCCCTGATCAATCGTGGAACTGCCTCTCTCCACATAACGCAAACGATCAAAGATTGTAAAGTCCGTTGTCCTGAAACCCACATCAACCACACCAATTTTCTGGGTTGTCAAATCCTTGTCAATTATCTTGCCACGCTCGTCCATTAGAAGGTTAAATATACTTCCCAGGGGCTGCGGCATCATGCGGATCTTATTTATTGTAATAATCCGTTCATCTTTTTTGCCATCGGGTTTGTGAAATGTTATGTTGTGCTGGCCAGAAAGAATTTTTGTAAATTTTTTATAATAATGCTTTAAAAAACCAACCGGCAGACCTGAAACAATATTTACAGGCTCCGCCCCTTTATGAAGAAGGCCCACGCTTGTCAGGGCAAGGAGCTTGACAAACTCTGTTATAAGTTTTTCCTGATCCAGGGTGAACTGCCGGACATTGGACTGTTGTTCCGCATAATCACCAATAAAATATGACTTGTCATCAATTGAAATGTGCAGGTTACTGGTCACTGATGAGTTGTCAATATTAAGCTTGAACTGGATGTCAGCGGCTTCGCCGAGTATAGATTTATAGATAACGAAATCACGCCCGTTTGTTGCCTTCGTGAACCCGAAGCCAATGTCGATGCCCAGAACCTCCATGTTTTCCTCCATTTTTAGTAAATAAATATCGGTTATTTTGAAGTAAGACTACGTAAAAGTCAAACAAGTTCTTGAAAAACTATAGAAATAGATTTCAGCCCAACACCATATTTTTTAATTTGCAAGTTCCATGCCGTCTCACCAGACAATCGCATACATACTCTAAATCCTTTATTTTAAAGGATTCAGAAAATGAAGCCTTCCTAAATAACCCTGCCTGTGAA
>JAOZSB010000179.1 GCA_029939895.1 Desulfobacterales bacterium | reverse complement strand
TAGTTAAGAATTCAAAAACTTTTTTAAAAATTGAGGAAATCACTCATCAGCTTGTTGAGTGGCTGGCTTTTTACTCATTTTTTTCTTTCCTCTTTTTACTTTTACTTTTTTTATTTTTATCTTTTTGGGTTTTACTTTTTTCCCGTTTTTCTTCAGATTTTTAAAAAAATCGTCATAAACGACCTTATCAAAAACCCCAATTTCCTTAGAATGCATCTTCCATATTTTCAGGCAAATGCCAGCGTCAGTTCGGTTTCCCTCCATGAGAAACAGCTTGTACCCCCTGAGGCTGTCATCAATAGATTTTTCATAAATCTGTTTTTTTAGTTCTTCATACTCTGCCTGGTCAAAGGTTCCTGTATCCCTTGCGCGATTCTTCCAGATGTTTAAAGCTACCCTTGAGTTGAAAAAACCATCATTAATTATGGATTGTTTCAGCCTCCACAGACTGTCGGCAGTTAATCTTACAAGGGCAGGATCTGCCGGTGCTGACTCGACTGCATTTGCCGTAACTATAAAAAACGGGATAGCAAGTATTATCAGTATTATATTTTTTTTAATTTGATACATATTTATTATGTCACTAAAAAATTATTTTGTATTTTTATTTGCTACCATCCACAAAACAAGTAAAGCATGGATGGTTGATTATATTTTTTCAACAATCGCAACAGAAATTTTTTGTCCATATTTCAAGTTGTCAAAGTTCATTCCATTATTGTATTTTGCCAGAAGCCAGAAGGGGATATCAAAAACATTCTGATAAAGACTCCATACGCTATCGCCTTTTTTTACTATATACTGGTTTACTTCTTCAATTTTAAAGGATTCGAAAAAGTCTTCTTCCATTTCCTTATGAAACTCGAATCTTTTTTCTTCGAAGTCATTTTTGGATATTCCCTTGAGGGGAATCTTGATTTTTTGGTTGAACTTTATGACTTTCCCAAACTTTAATCTGTTAATATCTCTGATTGATTGTGTCGGAATACCAAGCCAGTCTGCGTAATGCCCCAGGGTCTCGGCAACCTGAACACTTATTGTCCCCACTGTGTTTCCATTTTTTTTGGTAAGCTGAGTTATAGAAAAATTGCCGGAAACAACATTTGTATTTATCCTGTCCTTATCTTTTATTTCTGCAATTTGATTTAAAGCCACTGATTTTGCGGGAGCAACGGTTTTGGCAGAGTCGGCGGGCAGTTTTTTGCTGGCGGTTTTTATTTTTTTTGTTGTAATTGTGGATTTTTTTAGACCTGTTTTGTTGTTTTTCTTTGTGCTGGCAACAAGAATTCTCTTTTCCCCGGGAACCGGGAGCCTCAAGTTCTGCCCGGCATATATGGTAGCTCTTCTATTCAGGTTATTGGCAATAATCAGGTCCTTGAGAGGAATTTTGTGGTTTCTTGCAATGCTTGATGCTGTGTCGCCCCGTCTGACCCTGTAAAAAAGGCTGCGCTTTTGTTTTTTCTTGTATATTTTGTGTGGAATTTTATATGCACTGAGCTTATTATTGGGCAGCCTTAACATAAAGCCGCCTGGTATGTATTTTTGTCCGCTGAACACAGGCCTTCTCAGGGACGGGTTCAGGGTTTTTATTGTCTTAACCTTGATGTTAAGGGCTTTGGACAGGCTGGCAACAGGCGTAAAGCCTTTTAGTTTTATATTTTTTGTGTTTTCCGGTTTACTGAATTTGATATGACCGAAATATTTTTTATAATTTTTTGCCACCTGTCTTGCTGCAATAAATTCGGAATAGAAGTTTCTTGAGGCAAACTTGAACCTTCTGCCATTATATTTTTTAAATATTTTTTTGTAGGAGCCTTTTTGGTTTCTGGCTCTCATCATTCCATTTACACCATGATTGTATGCAGTAAGGGCCATGGGCCAGTCCCCAAGCTTACTGTAGTTGTCCTTGAGGAGCTTTGCCGCTGCGATGGAAGAAAAAATCGGGTCGCGCCTTTCATCGACAGTGTAGTTTATGGTCATAAACCTTTTACCCGTGCTGTAGGTGAACTGCCACATGCCGGCAGCACCGTACTTGCTGTATGCCTTTGGGTTGAACGAAGATTCAACATGGGGCAGGTACGCCAGGTCTGTGGGCAGGCCATGAGCTTTAAATAAAACTTTAATCCTTTTAATATAAGCACCTGATCTTTTAACGCCTTTAATGAACCTGTCTTTTTGACCACGCTGGAACCTAAGATTTTTTATTGCCTTTCTGAATGTTTTTGAAGTGGCAGTTTTACCAAACATTTTTGCAACTCGTTTTTCATCGGCAGTGACAGGTTTTTTCCCCTTTGCGAGTTTGCGAAAGATTGCAGTATATTTTTTTAGGGCCTTTTTGGTCCTGCGTTTGTTTGCCCTTGTATTTCCAGAATCCATTGCAAGTACGTCATAAACCATATTAAGTGATATACGGTCATGCACCACGGTCTGCTTGGTTGTATACTTAGAGTAGATATCTACCCAGAATGCTACATTGGGTTTCATGGAATCGAAAACCGGAAAGTTTTCTGCATGGACTGTTGAAAATTGTAATAAAAAAATCAACAGTAATATAATTCTGTATTTTGTTGCAAAAGTCATTTTGAAAACCAATCAAATTCAATTTTAGATTTATGGTATTATAATCAAAATATATACTTAGTAAATATAGAGACAAATATAAAGTGTTTTTTGCGTTTGTGGCATGTAAATCAACTTATTTGCAAAAGGAAATTCTATATAACAGGTACACTATATAGATCAATTATGCTTTGAATATTACACTTATACACCACATGTTGTATGTGGGATATGTAAATAATTTAAAAGAAGAATTCATACAAAAAAATGGATTTTCAGGCATGGCCATATTGGTTGCAAATAAATAATTTCTACATGTCTGGTTTAGCCTCAACAACCGCCGTGCTCAAAAAAAGGTATGTAATTGCAGGCAACTTCTTTTTTTTGTGGTAATTTTTCAATTTTGCTAATATATTTATTTTTATTTAATGGTATCAGGCAATAAATATTGTAAAATAATATAAGTTTCAAGATCAGAGTGAATATATGGAATCGATAATTAAACGTAAAAAAACAAGGCAGATAAGCATAGGTAATGTCAAGGTGGGGGGAGATGCAGTAATAAGCGTCCAGTCCATGACAAATACCCGAACATCGGATATTGAAGCGACAGTTTCGCAGATTAAAGGGCTTGAGGATGCAGGCTGTGAGATAATTCGTGTTGCTGTACCAGACATGGATGCAGCCGGGGCTGTGAAGGAAATTAAGAGTGCTGTATCAATCCCTGTTATAGCGGACGTACATTTTGATTACAGGCTTGCAATTGCTGCGGTCAAGTCCGGGGCCGACGGTTTGCGGATAAACCCGGGAAATATTGGCGGTGAAAAAAAGGTTCAAGAGGTCGTCAAGTGTGCAAAGGACTTTCAGATACCGATTCGTGTTGGTGTAAACGCTGGTTCCCTTGAAAAAAGTCTCCTGAAAAAATATGGTACAGCAACACCCGAAGCCATGGTGGAAAGTGCCTTGGGAAAGGTTGGGCTTTTAAGGGATCTTGATTTTCATGATATAAAGATTTCCATAAAAGCGTCTGATGTGCATAGAACCCTTGCAGCTTACAGGCTGCTTTCAGAAAAAACAGACCTGCCGCTGCATGTAGGCGTTACGGAAGCTGGCGCACTTTTTCCAGGGGTCGTCAAATCGTCCCTGGGCATTGGGATGCTTCTTGCCGAGGGTATTGGCGATACTATCCGAGTGTCCCTGACCCGTGATCCAGTCGAAGAGGTGCGGGTAGGTTTTGAGATACTGAAGGCGCTTGAAATAAGGAAGCACGGTGTTGAGATAATATCGTGCCCAACATGCGGAAGGTGTGGAATTGATTTGTTTTCTATCGTTGAAAAGGTAGAAAAGGCATTGATGAAACGACCGGTTCCCATAAAAATTGCCATCATGGGCTGCGTGGTAAACGGCCCTGGTGAAGCTATGGAAGCGGATATTGGAATTGCAGGCGGAGATGGAACAGGCATTTTATTTCGAAAAGGTGAAGTAGTAAAAAAATTCCCGCAGGAAAAACTTGTTGAAGTACTTCTTGCAGAAGTAGAAGAACACGACAAAGAAGCTTAAAACAACAAAAATTTCCTACACACTGCCACGGGCAGACTATTTATGAGTTTATTTGCTGCTCACAACAAAATATGAAATAATTGTAAGTGTTTATGGTTTCTTTTAGACACATATAAATGATAATAATTAAAAAAGGTTAACAAAATGGCAAAGCAAAGACAGACAGGAGTAAAACCCACAAGAGAAGAAGATTATGCAGAGTGGTACCAGCAGATAATTAAAGTTTCAGATATGGCTGAAAGATCCCCGGTACGGGGTTGCATGGTAATCAAGCCCTGGGGCTTTGCGCTCTGGGAGAATATAACGAGAATTCTGGATGGAATGTTCAAGGATACCGGCGTAAAAAATGCCTACTTTCCGCTTTTTATTCCCCTGAGCTTTCTGGAAAAGGAAGCAGAGCATGTGGAAGGGTTTGCAAAGGAGTGTGCAGTAGTCACTCATCACCGTCTGGAACAGGGTGCCGAGGGTGGGCTGGTTCCTGCTGGCAAGCTTAATGAGCCACTTGTTGTACGTCCTACTTCTGAAACCATAATCGGGGATTCCTTTTCAAAATGGATTTCCAGCTATCGTGATTTGCCGATACTCATCAATCAATGGGCGAATGTGGTAAGGTGGGAAATGCGAACCAGGGTTTTTCTTCGCACCAGTGAGTTCCTGTGGCAGGAGGGGCATACTGCACATGCTACAAAAAAAGATGCAGTAGACCGGACAGTCCAGATGCTGGATGTATATGCAAAATTTGTTGAAGAAAATTTGGCCATCCCTGTTTACAAGGGTAGAAAATCCGCTGCTGAGCGATTTCCTGGTGCGCTCGATACCCTTTGCATTGAGGCTATGATGCAGGATAAAAAAGCACTCCAGGTGGGAACTTCTCATTTTCTGGGGCAGAATTTTGCAAAAAGTTCCGGCATTAAATTCCAGAACGAGCGTGAGGTTGAGGAGTTTGCCTGGACAACATCCTGGGGAGTTTCAACACGTCTCATAGGTGGTCTTATCATGACCCACAGTGATGATGATGGTGTAATATTGCCCCCGAAAATCGCATCTTCACATGTGGTATTGCTTCCGATTTTTAGAAAAGGCGAAGACAGGGATCGTGTCATGGCCTATACAAATGAGGTTGCAGCAGCTCTCAGGGAAAAGGTTTATCATGGTGTGAAACTTGTTGTTGAGGTGGACGACCGTGACATCGGCGGCGCAAGGGGCTGGGAATGGATAAAGAAAGGAATTCCCCTGCGTGTGGAAATCGGGCCAAGGGATATTGAAAGTAATTCAGTATTTGTTGCCAGAAGAGACCAGAGCGTAAAGGAAAAAGCTTCAATCAAGAAGATAAAGTTTATTGGCGAAATAACTAAAGTGCTTGATGATATTCAAGATAACCTTTTTGCAAAGGCGCTTGACTTCAGGGACAAAAATACAATAGAAATTGACGAAACCGAGGAGTTCTATAAGTTTTTTACTGCTGAAAATCAGGAAAAACCTGAGATTCACGGTGGATTTTCAATCTCAAGCTGGTGTGGCAGAGATGAGTGCGAAGCCAAGATAAAGGATGATCTGGCAGTAACTATAAGGTGCATACCCTTTGGTGATGAAATCCAGGAAGGAAAATGCATTTGCTGCGGTCAGGAAAGCAGGAAAAAAGTTGTATTTGCGAAGTCTTATTAACTATTGAGCTTGACATTTAGCTCTCGTAATTGTATGTAATTTAAAATGTTTATACTTATATTATAACGGTTTTTAATTTGAAGATCAATTGTTTGTGGCTCATGTTTTACATGGTTATTTTTGTTGTGAAAATTTGTTTTCAGCCATAGTCTTAACTTGAAAATTCACCTGTGAAATATCGCTAAATAATTATTATGAATAAAATAAATACATATGATATTTTTGAAAACAAATCTATTTTTCAATACTTTGTTGTAGTTTTTTTGTTTAGCGGATTAGTTTTAGCCTGTACCATTGGTTTGCTTTATAATTTAGAATCAAAGGATTATTTGAAACGAATAGAGAAAGAAGAACAACTTAACCTGAAATTTCTGGACAGCCTGATTACTAGTAATCTTGAAGTAATATATTCAGATTTACTTTATTTATCAAAGCAGAATGAACTACTTCAGTTTATAAACAGCAAAACAGATAATAACAATAATAAGTATAAAGCCTGGATTGCAAGTGAATATTTAGAGCTGAGTCGCAGAAAAGGATTATACGACCAGATCCGCTATATTGATGAGGCTGGCATGGAAGTTGTCAGGGTCAACTTTAATAATGGTGATCCTGAAATTGTTGAACAATCCAGACTTCAAAACAAGGGGAGCCGGTACTACTTCAAAGATACGATTGCACTTGGGCCAAATGAAATTTTTGTATCACCACTGGATTTAAATGTTGAAAATGGTGAAATCGAAAAACCTCATAAGCCCATGATACGTTTTGGTGTAACTGTTTTTGATAATGAAAATAAGAAATGCGGAGTAATAATTCTTAATTATCTTGCCGGCAATTTGATTGACCTGGTCAAGGACTCATCCAGGTCATCGCCTGGCGATGTTATGTTGGTAAACTCAGATGGTTTTTGGATTCACAGCCCTGTTAAAGATGATGCATGGGGCTTTATGATTAAAACCAGAGAAAACCGAAAATTTTCATCAAGCTTTCCCAAAATATGGAATCAAGTACTCTCATCAGATATTGGCCAGATTGATAATGAAAACGGGTTGTTTACATCTACTTCAATATATCCCTTAAGAAAAAGATCAAGTTCCGGAGTAGTCCTTGCACCAGAGGATAAAGAAGGAAAAATTGAATCAAAAGAGTATTTTTGGAAAATTATATCCCAAATTCCAGTATATAAAGTAAAATCAGGAACTAAAGGCCTTTTACTTAAACTTATCCTTATGGCATTGTTCCTTTTTTTAATGGCAGGCATCCCATCAATTATTATCGCAAAAGTTCTGTCCTCTCGTAACACCCAGCAGGCTGAACTTGAATTTCGTGCCATGTCCGAGGCTTCCAGTGATGCAGTAATAATTACTAACAGCATGAATAAAGCAGTCTTCTGGAATGCTGCTACAGAAACCATGCTTGGGTATACTGCAAATGAGATTCAGAAAATCGACATGAATAACCTTTTTGTTCCCGAAGACTTCTGGGTATCTGTTTGTGAAGGTCAAAATAAATATATTGGCAGTATTAATGAGCTGTCAGCTTTAAAAAATAATGGAGACTCTTTTCCGGTAGAGGTAACAGTTTCCTCATTTAAACAGGATGATGGCTGGTATCGAGTTGCTTCTGTTCGTGACATCACGGTTCGGAAGCAAATCGAAATTCAATCCAGAACAGCCCAGGAAGAATTACAGTTGATTTTTGACAGCAGCCAGGTTGGTATTGTTTTCATGGATCAAAACTATGAGATTCTCAGGGTTAATCAACGCATGGCTGATATTTTGGGGTATGGGTCACCAAAAGGAATATCTGGTCGCAATATTGCCAACCTGCATTTAAACTTGAAACAGCTTAACGAATTAAGTGAATTCTTTAACACTGGGATTCTTCAGGGCAAACAAAGCCGGATTGAGTTTGAGCTGCTCAAAAAGGATCAAACCACTGTCTGGTGTTCAATTTCCGGTAAAACTGTAGATACTGCTGATCCAACAAACCTGGCCAAGGGTATGATCTGGGTTGTAGAAGACATCGCAGAGCAAAGAGTAGCACGCCTGGAACGTGAGGAAGCATCTCAAATGATTTCTTCCAGCATCAGTTATGCCGTAAATATCCAGGCATCCATACTGCCTTCAAATGCAATGCTGAAAGAAGTTTTATCATCATTTTTTGTACTATGGGAACCCCGTGATCGTGTTGGTGGCGATATGTATTACATGAAGCCCTGGGGCCTGGGGAAGATTATTGCATTAGGTGACTGTACTGGGCATGGAGTCCCTGGAGCATTCATGACTATGATTGCTAACGGAGCCATGGAAGAAGCTATTTTGGAAACCCCTCCTGGTGATTGTGCAACCTGTCTTAAACGAATGCATCAGCTTATACAAAAAACTCTCAAACAAAAAGACGAATCAGGCAAGGCCGATGATGGTCTGGACCTTGGACTCTGCTATATCCCGCCTCGCTCAAAAAATATAATTTTTGCCGGTGCCAAGTTTTCTCTTTATAGTGTTGAGGATGGTGAAGTCTCTGAAATAAAAGGGGACAGAAGCAGTATTGGTTATCAGGGCGTGTCCAGCAGCCCCAGCTTTACGAATCATCAAATCAAAACAGACACCATGCGCTCCTATTATATGACATCCGATGGATACATCGATCAGGTAGGCGGAGCCAAAAGGCGTATTTTGGGTAAGAAGCGTTTTAGAGAACTTCTTCTGGATATGGAAACTCTTCCAATGGAGGAGCGCAGAGATCGTCTTAGTGAGGTTCTAAGGGATCATCAGGGAGCTGAGCAGCGGCGAGATGACGTTAGTGTTATTGGTTTCACCATAGTCCCCCAGGGACCAAAGCGTAAAAAGCCAGCAGACAAGCCCTGAATCAGCCTTCGAGTTCAGCCAGGAAACTGCTGAATTTTTTATCCACATCCAGAATATGGTCTAAAAGCCAACCCCTGAGAAAGAGTAGTAGTTTTTCAGGCATGCCTTTGTCTCCATCCAAAAATTGATTGTACAGTTCCTGAGATTCCTTGTTTAGGTCATCATGGATCGTCTTATGCATAAAGTAGTCTGGGTATTCATATTCCTGCATGACCCTTTCTTCATGACTGAAATGCCAGCTTGCATAACTTAATAGTTTTTCAAGTAAATCGTCTGTATCCTCATCCTGGTCATTTGCAAAAGCTTCACAGAGGTTGTTGTATAGTTTAAAAAGATGTTTGTGATCA
>JAOZSB010000178.1 GCA_029939895.1 Desulfobacterales bacterium | reverse complement strand
TATATACTGCAATTGATATGCTTTTTAATCGCTAAAACCTTTTAATAGATGCTATATAAAAAAATCACGGCAATATCAGTTTTTGCCGGGCCCTTTTTATTTATGCGAATTCATGGAGTAAAAAAATGAACAGGCGTTCTATCTTTTTTATTCTTTTTTTCGGACTGGTTTTGTTAAGTAGTCCATGTTTTGCGCAGGACTCCCTTAACCTTGCAGCGTTAGAGAATTACCAGCCATTTACCTGGGAAGATAATGGCAATGGTAAAGGAATTGATATAGAAGTATTAAATGAACTTTCCCGGAGAATAAATATAAAAATTGCTATATCTTATTTTCCGTGGAAAAGAGTCTTGAAGAATATAAAAAAAGGTAAATTCGATGGCGGTTTTCCAGGATTTAAAACCCCAGAGCGGGAAGCATATGCTCTTTATACAGGCGTGCCTCTTCATTACAGCACATTCAATATTTTTGTAAAAAAAGGGGAGGAATTCCCCTATGAGAGAATTGAATATTTATACGGAAAACAAGTAGGAATAGCACGGGGCTTTTCTGTTAATGAAGAATTTGATAATGCAGCAGTAAAAGGTTTAATAAAAATAACTGAACTGGATAATACAAACCTGCTGTTTAAAATGCTTATGCAGAAAAGGCTGACATGCATTGTTAATAATTATCATAGGACGGTTATTAAAATTAATGAGCTTGGATTATCTGATGAAGTTGTCGCCCTTCCAAATCCAGTAGGTAAGCCCATAAACTCATACTTGATGTTTTCCAGGGCAGCAAAAATAAAAAATGTGAATCAATTGATAGAACGAATAGATAAAGCTCTTGAAGAAATCCACAAGGACGGCACCTATGATAAGATCTGCGAGAAGTATTTAACGGGGAAGGTTAAATGATGCAGCGCAGCAGATTATGATGCAACTATCTAAAAAATTCAGTTTCGGCACATCATGAAACATCACCATGTTTTCTGGTATGGCAGCACCCAATGCATATTTGTTATTTTACAAAAATCGCCTTATCTAACATTCTGCGATCAATTTTTATGCTCAACATGTCAGCAGTGGTTTTGTTTATGACAAATAAAAACTTTCCCTGCAATTGAACAGGAATATTTTGGAGAGGGATACCCTTTTGATGAGTATCTAAAACCGTTGCTGCCAACCTGCCTAATTCGTAATAATCTCCCACGGTTCCAAGCAATGCTCCATGATCGATATACTCCCTTATAGCTCCGATACTCACAATTTTTGCTGTATTTAACTGGCTGACAATCATGCTGGCACTGGAAACAATATAGCTGTCGGCTGGCAGGTAGACTGCATCAACATCAATGGATTTACTAACAAGTTTAGAAAGATTATCCTTGAGCATCGGTGTGTCTGGAGCACAACGCAATGAGACAAGCTGGAAGTTTAAATCTTTGCCAAGCTTCATCAGGTTTGTCCGAATCACCTTTGAATTACTTTCTCTGGGATTAAATAAATAAGCCAGCCGTGTAAATTTATGCACATTGCGAGCATTTTTGATTTGCAACTTAACGTGGAAATTGTGTCCCACGCCGCTTATATTGCCGCCTGTGGAATTCATGCTATCAACAATATTGCTTTTTACAGGAGCTGTAACAGCGTTGAAAATGTGCGGAACCCGATTATCTAAAAGAACCTTTGTCAGTTGAGAAGCTGATGTTCCAAAGGTATAAACATAATCAAATTGATTAAAATTTATTGTTGCCAGAGTCTTTGCAAACTCGTTTCTTTTGTTTCCTGCATTGTAAATTGTATAACTAACCTGGTAACCCATTTTTTTGAGGTTGTCCTTAAATCCTTTTTCTGCCTGGGTTTCTCCCCTCCATAATACCATTGCAAGGTCCAGGTCTCTGGTTTCGGCAACCGCAGGATTAGCCACAAAAATCAAAACCAGCATCACGATGGTTGATGCAATTAAAACAGCCTTTTTGCTTTTCATATTGTGTTCTCCTTAAATAAAGGATCGTAATATTTTGATACATATAACACTGAATTGTAATAAGGTAAACAATAATGATTATTTAGTAAGTATCTCGGCTATGAATATCTATGCATAATGCAGGGTAAAAAAAGTTGTTTATTTTCTCATTTAACTGTTACAATGCAGTAATAACATTTTCTATACTCACTGCATACACAGGTTTTGCCCTGGCATGAATCTGTGGTTGCAGGGTTAACAACAACTAACAAAGGTGAGTGGGCCAAGTGAAATATAAAGTAACCACAGTCGTAGATAACAGCGTGAAAAATGGCAGAAGCGATCTTATTGGAGAACACGGGATTTCTTTTTTTATAGAGACAAGTGATGATGCAATACTTTTTGACACAGGCGCAGGCAACGCTCTTCCTCACAATGCTGCTGCAATGGGCATTGATCTTGACCGGGTCTCGACCGTGGTGCTTAGTCACGGGCATTATGACCATGCTGGCGGGTTGAAATATTTAGTGGACACACACAAAGGTTTTACCCTGAAAGCGCACTTGAGCGCATTTGATAAAAAATATTCATACAGGGGAAGTACTTTCAAAAGTACAGACCCGCTCGTCAGGGATATTGGTGCGCCTTTTTCTTTGGAAGAGCTTAATAAAAAAGGAGTAGAAGTAAAGCTGGAAAAAACTCCCATTGAAATTGCACCAGGGATCATGACCACTGGTGAAATACCAATGACAACGGATTTTGAGTCTGTTGAAGATTGCTTTTACTCAAATATCGAAGAGAAAAAAAAGGACACCATGCTTGATGACCAGGGCTTGATACTTGATACAGAAAAGGGAATTGCAGTACTCGTCGGGTGCGCCCACCGGGGCATTATCAATACTCTGGAGCATGTTGTGAAGCTGACGGGCCGAAATATTTATGCAGTAATGGGCGGGCTGCATTTGATAGATGCAGATGAAAATAAGATGCAAAAAATCGTTAATGCTCTCCACAGGTTTGACTTAAAACGAATCGGAGCCAGCCACTGCACAGGCGACTTTGCCGTGAATGTTATACAGAGCAGTTTTCCGGAAACTTTTTTTGAAAATGGAGCAGGGCATATAGAAGAATTTTAAGCATAGAAGAAAAGACATAATAAAACCTGAACAAATGACAAGTGCGCCGGAAGTAAAGTTCCGACGCACTTTTAAAGCAGGTAGTATCAGTATGTATTAAGCTGTAGAGCTTTTAATTAAACCGTTTATGCACTACTCGGACTGAGTTTGCTGCTGGCCTGAGCCTTGCTGGGACTGACCTTGCTGCTGACCATATTGCTGACCACACCCCTGTCCACGGCTTCCACGTCCCTGTCCACGACCGCCTTTGCCGCTCATATAGCTCTTGAAGTTGGGATTGATTTCTTTCATTTTGATCATGTGATCCAGCCGTTTCTGTGCAAGCGTAGCCCTGAGGTCTGAAATTTCAGCTTGAATCTTTTTAGCCTTTTTTACATCCACTGTCTTTTTTGTAAGCTCGCTCTTGAGTTCAAAGCCTTTCTGCTGCATGCCCTGTTTAAGGTCGCTGGTTGCCTCATAAAATGCTTTACGCTGCTCTGCAATTTTGGCTATTACTTCTTCGCTAAGCTCCACGCCCTGGTACTGTCCCTGGGTTCCATTTTGGCAGTTGGAGCTGCAGTTGGCTTTGTTTCCGCGGCCCTGGCAGTTGCCCTTTCCCCATCCTGCAAATGAAATTCCTGCAATTCCAATTGAAAGTAATACTACCAGAACCAGCACGATGTTTCTTTTCAGATTTTTCTTCATTTTACTTCTCCTTTTTGTTAAAAAATTGTAATAACACAATTTTTAAGTTAATATAAGTTTCTAAAACATTTTTTTTATGGCTTGCTTTTTCGTTGCTTCTTACTGACATTATAGCAATCGATGTGCCAAATGGGATTTGCTGGATTATTTTTATTTAACCATTGGTAATAAAAGCAAAAATTGTCGCTGGAAAGAAATGTCGGGTTTATTTTTTTTTATTCTTGTCTCTTGCTTCAACATATTGGATACTAAGTATCCAGATTGCCTGTAACCAATTTGCCATGTGGGTAAAAAATATCCACGGTGTGTTTTTACCAGCTTGATGTGTATGCTTTGATTTGCGGTATTGCGGCGGGTTAGCATGGATTTTTATGATGGCATCAAAATTGCTCCTTTAATTAATGCGCCAGATGAAGTTGAGGATGTTGGCATGGCAATTGGGAATTTTTTTTAAAACTAAAATATTTGAACATCAAATATTTCACCCTGAATAAAAGCATACTATTATGTTGAACAGTAAAAAAAATATTCGGTTCTGGTCAGGCATTTCGCCGTGGCTGTTGGTGGCTGCACTTGCGGTTCTGGTACCTATTATAGCTTTTATGACAATAGATACCATCAACGGGCAGAAAGAAAATACAAGGCGGCTTCTTATAGAAAAAGGTGCAGCACTTATTCGTTCATTTGAGGCTGGCACACGAACCGGCATGATGGGGGATAGCTGGGGCAACCGTCAGCTTCAGAGGCTGATTATTGAAACTGCGCAGCAGCCTGATATTGCGTATATTCTTGTTGCAGACAAGGATGGCGGAATTGTGGCTCACTCAAACCCCGATATAATTGGGCAGCACCACCCAATAAGCCAGGAACTCCTCCAGAGTATGGATATTAAATCCAGCCTTGATCCGCAGCCCTATTGCATTGATTCTGGAAAACGGGAGGATCTTTTCTGGCGGCTTGTTTCCGACCCCACAGATAAGAATATTTTTGAAGTATTCCGGCAGTTCTCACCATCCGGGCATAAGGGAGGAATTAGCCGAAGAATCGGTTGGAAAATGCGGCATGGCAGGTGGAAAAACAAGGAGCGAAGACATGGAATGATGCCTGGCAGCTCCTTAAATTTTGGGAAGGACACCCAGGGTCGTCAGCCTGATTCGCCCCAGGCAATTTTTGTAGGGATGGACATGAAGACCCTGGAAGATGCACGCCAGGCCAGTTCACGCCAGTCGATTATAATGGGTGTTATACTTATCCTGGTTGGTTTTTCGCTTATTACTATATTTTTTATTGCCAATAACTACCGGGCCACGCGCATTTCATTATCGCAGATAAAAGCATTTTCCGACAACCTTGTGGCAAGCATTCCAATCGGCCTGACAGCGCTTGATAAAGATAAAAGGGTAGCATCCTTAAACAATGCAGCAGAGCAGATTCTTGGAGTTTCAGAGGAGGAATCCATTGGCAAGAGGGCCACGGATTTACTTCCAAAGGAGCTTGTTGATCAGTTGGGAAATCTTGACCAGAACGCCCAGACCATAGAAAAAGAGCTGGAGTGTGAATTGCCGGGTGTGGGGCTGGTTCCTTTAGAGATAAGCGGTTCCCGCCTTTATGATGCAAGTGGCAATTTTTTTGGTTATGCTTTGCTTTTCAAAGATCTTACTGAAATCCGTACGCTCAGGCAGGAAATCGTCAGGAGCCAGCGACTGGCCTCAATCGGGAGTCTTGCAGCAGGTGTTGCCCATGAAATCCGAAATCCGCTAAGTTCCATAAAGGGCTTTGCTACATATTTTCGGGACAGGTATGCGGATATTGAAAAGGATAAGCAGACAGCTACAATAATGATACAGGAAGTAGACCGCTTGAACAGGGCCGTCACCCAGTTGCTGGAACTGTCGAAGCCTGTTAATTTTTCTTCTGCGCCAATTGAGATTTCCGGGCTTATAAATGATTCCCTGGAGCTGATCGGGCAGAAGGCTCTTGAAAATCAGATTGAAGTAAAGACAGAGTTTGCAGCAGAAACAATTGCTGCGATTGTTGATGCAGACCGGATGCGGCAGGTTTTTTTGAACCTGTTTTTAAATGCAATTGAGTCCATGAAGGATGGCGGAACCTTGAGTGTGGAAGTATCAAAGGATGATGCAGCAGGTCTGATACAGATTTCAATTGCTGATACTGGTTTGGGAATTGAGCCTGATGTCCTGTTAAATATTTTTGATCCATACTTTACTACCAGGCCGACCGGTACAGGGCTTGGGCTTGCGATTGTTCACAGCACTATTGAGGCGCACCGGGGAAGTATTACGGTTGAGGACACCTCAAAAAACGGGACAACTTTTATTATAACTTTACCTTTTGGAACATAAAAAAATGCAGACAAAGAACACCATCCTGGTTGTTGATGATGACGATGGTCACAGGATTATGCTTAAAACGCTTCTTTCGGACTGGGGATATGACATCTTTGAGGCGGATGACGGCTCTACTGCTATCCTCATGGTTGAGCAGCGTTCCTATGACATGATCCTCATGGATGTCCGAATGATGCGGGTTTCTGGCATTGAAGCACTTAAAAAAATTTATGCATATAACCCGGCGATCCCGATTGTGATAATGACAGCATACTCATCGGTTGAAAAGGCAGTTGAAGCATTAAAGATGGGGGCGCACGACTACCTGACAAAGCCTCTTGATTTTGAAAGGCTCAAGATTACCATAGAGCGATCAATGGAGCATTCCCGCCTGAAGGAAGAAAACCGGAGGCTGAAGCAGACCCTTGGAAGTAGTTTTGACACCAGGAATATTATCGGTCACAGCCCGGCCATGCTCAGCCTGATGGAGATGGTGGCGCAGGCAGCACCCTCGGATGCAACGGTGTTGCTGATTGGCGAGTCTGGAACAGGCAAGGAATTGGTAGCCGGTATAATACACCATAACAGCTCACGAAACAAAGGGGCGTTCATAAAAATTAACTGCGCTGCAATAACAGAATCGCTTCTTGAATCAGAACTGTTCGGGCATGAAAAGGGAGCATTTACAGGTGCTGACAGGCGCAAGGATGGTTGTTTTATGCTTGCTGACGGAGGTACGCTTTTGCTTGACGAGGTGAGCGAGATGCCCCTGACCATGCAGGCCAAGCTGTTGAGGGTTCTTCAGGAGCAAGAGGTGCTGCGGGTTGGCGGTGAAAAAGTTATTCCCATTGATGTGCGTGTCGTGGCTGCTACCAACAAGGATCTTTCGCAGCTTGTAGCTGCCGGGGAATTCCGTGAAGATCTTTACTACCGTTTGAATGTAGTTCAGCTTAATATCCCGCCCCTGAGGCAGCGAAGTGAAGATATTCCTCTCCTTGGAATGCATTTTTTGACAATGTTTGCAGAAAAAAACGACAAGGACATAAAGGGTTTTACCCCGGCAGTAATGGACAGGATGATAAATTATAACTGGCCCGGAAATGTGCGGGAGCTTATGAACGCTGTAGAGCGTGGGGTTGTTCTTGGAAGATCAGATTATCTTGATGACAGTGATCTATCTTTAAATGGAAGTGTGTTGCCGCAGCCTGCTTCATTTGCCCCTGCTGCAACGGATGCTCAGGGCAGTGTTTCGCTGGAAGAAGTAGAAAAAAATACAATACTTAAAACTCTGGAATTAACAGGCGGTAATAAAAGCGAGGCAGCACGACAGCTTGGGATTACACGCAAAACACTTCATAAAAAATTGAAAAAATATGGAGTAATGCCTTAATACTTTCAGCTAAACTATGCCAGAGTAACTTCTGTGATCTCGTTAAAAGAGCCGACCCGCATGGGCGGGCCCCAGCAGCCAGTGCCTTGATTCACATACAGGGTCGTATCTTTGAACTGATAAAGTCCCTTTAAATATGGTTGCTGCAAAAAGACAAGGTAGTGAAAAGGCCAGATTTGTCCACCGTGGGTGTGGCCTGCCAGGACAAGATCCGTCCCATATTCCGATGCTTCCTTAACCGTGAGCGGCTGGTGTGCGAGGAGTATTTTCTTTTTATCCTTTTCCAGGCCGGAGAGTGCCCTGTTGAAATCAGGAGCATGTTCACTGCCGAACCTTTTTGCTTCATGGTCTGTTACGCCGGCGATATAGAAGAAGTCGGTTCCGTTTTTGATTTTAATGTTTTCATTATTAAGAACCTTTATGCCCATTTTTTGAATTTCGTGAACCCAGCTGTTAACGCCGCTGTAGTATTCATGGTTGCCCGTAACAAAATATACTCCATTTTTTGCCTTCAGATCCCTGAGCGAAGTAACTTCATGTAAAAGCTGGCTGGTTGAGCCGTCGGCAAGATCGCCTGTTATTGCAATCAGGTCAGGATTCAGGCTGTTTACCTGTTCTACAATTTTTTCAAGTTTCGCTCCTGTCATCATCTCGCCAATATGCAGGTCAGATATCTGAACTATCCGAAAGCCCTTGAATGTTTCAGGCAGTCCAGTAAGCAGCACCTTGATTTTTTTTACTACTGCATGTCCATAATAGTTTTTTACGCCAATGCCAGCCAGGCCGAGAACTAATGCCGAGGCCCCGGCAGCCGCAAATTTGGACATGAATCTTCGCCTTTCCATATCGACAATTTCATCATTTGCGGCTGAAAATTTTGAAAAGATAAAAACCACCAGCTTAATCACATCAACGGAAAGCAGAGAAAAAAAGAGCCACATCATAATCCCCAGCCATGCAAATGAACCCCATAAAAGCGGGTATGCAATACTTGGCGGCAGCATTCTTGAAAGCAGCACAGAAACAGGAATTGAGATAGTCAGGGCCTTGATCGAATAGGTTGCGATATTTTTGTACATGCCTTCCAGCCCGGTATCCCTGACAAGCCTGACCCACAGGTAGTAATGTATGGAAGTGATGATTAAAGTTGCAACAGAAATAAATATTATAAACGACATGATCTTCTGCATTACTATTGTCCTTGCAAACTGCCCCTTGTATGATGTTTAGATGGGGTATAAGTTTGGATAGCATCATTTTAGCCTTGCAGGGCCAGGTTCGATTCAATTGGAACATATTTATGACAACTACTGTGACATAACAAAGACTTAATACATTATCCAGTCTTTTTGCCGATGTCTCTTTTTGATGTTTGTGGGTTTATCATAGAAGTTCATCAAGCGATATCTTAGAGGGATTTCCGGCAAGTTTAATTTTAATGCCTTTAAATGTTTCTGATTTCAACTTACTGCTTGTTCTTGCCTTGGCAGAGGTTGAGAATAAAACAAAGTATCTCTTAAATTGTCTAATATCTTGTTCATAATGAGTATTCAACAA
>JAOZSB010000177.1 GCA_029939895.1 Desulfobacterales bacterium | reverse complement strand
TTTATAATGGCTTTTTTTACAAAAAAAGATGGCAAAGAAGAAGAAGATATTTATTACGAGTCAGACCTGGAGGAGGCCAGAGAGTCTGTTCTGAAAACAGGGATGCCTGAAACTGTTAAGGAGAGTGTTCTTAAAGAGATTGAGAAGCTTTCCAAGGCAGGTCGTTCATCGGCTGAGTATACCATTGGAATCAATTATATTGATTACCTTGTTTCTCTTCCCTGGAACATTAGTACTGCCGACAACCTTGACATCAAATTTGCCCAAAGCGTTCTTGATCAGGATCATTACGGGCTTAACGAGATTAAGGACAGGATACTTGAATACCTTGCTGTCAGAATATTAAAGTCATCGCAAAAGCCGAAAATACTGGTAGTTGATGATGAAAAAATTGTCCGCATGAACCTTGACCATGTGCTTACCAAGGAAGGCTATACTGTCCTGACTGCTGAAAATGGAATTGAAGCCAGGAAAATTCTTGAAGCAAATCCGGTTAATTTAATCATAACCGACTTAAAGATGCAGGAGATGGACGGCATGGGTGTTCTGGCTGCTGCAAAAGAAAAAGACCCTGGTGTTCTTGTGATAATGATTACTGGCTATGCAGATGTATCTACTGCTGTCAGTGCCATGCAAAAAGGTGTTTTCGATTTTATCTCTAAGCCCTTCAAGCTTGATGAAGTCCGGGACTCTGTTGAAAAGGCTCTTGCTGCCAGGAATGCAAAGATGGTCACCAAGGGCCCTGTGCTATGTTTTACAGGGCCTCCTGGTACTGGTAAAACATCCCTGGGTATTTCCATTGCCCGCAGCCTGGGCAAAAAATTTATTCGGGTATCCCTTGCCGGCTTGAATGATGAGGCACAGATAAGGGGACACAGGCGTAGCTACGTTGGTGCTTTGCCAGGCCGAATCATCCAGGAAATCCGCAGGGCAGGGTCGAAAAATCCTGTTTTCATGCTCGATGAAATTGACAAAATAGGTCAGGATTTCAAGGGCGATCCAGCAGCAGCACTCCTGGAGGTTCTTGACCCGGAGCAGCAGGCAAATTTTATAGATCATTATCTGGATGTTCCCTTTGATTTATCAGATGTAATGTTCATCATGACAGCCAACACGATTGACCCTATTCCAGGCCCTCTGCTTGACCGTCTCGAAATACTGACCCTTTCAGGATATACTGAAGAGGAGAAGGAAAAAATAGCCTTTAATCACCTCATCCCAAAAGCCATAAAAAATACAGGCCTGGAAGAGTTCCCCGTTGAGATAACACCTGAAGCTGTCCGCAGGGTAGTGCGGGAATATACAAGGGAGGCGGGACTCAGGAATCTTCAGCGCCAGGCAGATGCAATTTTCCGAAAAACCGCAAGATCAATACTCACCGAAAACGACTCTGCAAAGGATAAAATCAGCATAACGGAAGACATGATCCCAGATCTACTAGGCCCGCGCAAATTTTACTTCGAAGTAACAGAAGTAAAAGAACGGGTGGGTGTAACCACTGGCCTGGCCTGGACAGAGACAGGCGGCGAAATTATTTTTATTGAAGCCTCAAAAATGAAAGGTAAGGGGGAACTGATCCTTACCGGATCTCTTGGAAACGTGATGCGAGAATCCGCACAGACGGCCCTGAGCTACATTCGCAGCAACACTGAAATTTATGAAATTCAAGAAGATTTTTTTGAAGAAACAGATATACATATTCATGTTCCGGCAGGGGCAATTCCCAAAGATGGCCCTTCTGCCGGTCTAACAATTGCAATAGCTCTTGTTTCTCTTTTAACAGGAAGGCCGTGCCGAAGGGATGTGGCCCTTACGGGAGAATTGACACTAAGCGGTAGAATTCTGCCTGTTGGAGGTATCAAGGAAAAAGCTTTAGCAGCACGCCGTGCAGGTGTAAAGACCATTGTTTTTTCAGCAAAAAATGAATCAGATATTCAAAACCTCCCAAAAACAATACATAGGGATCTTCAGATAATTCAAATACACGAATTAAATGAAGTTATTGAAAAGATACTGTTGCAGCCTATGACAAAATAGTACATGACGTGAGAAAAAGTTGTAATAGTCATTTTGTGTCCATATAGCCCAAATATATAGTATTGTATGTATTATTGAATATATTTAATTATATATCATTGCCCTTGCCTCAGGGCCGAGTATGTGTTAATTAAAAAATTAATAGAAATATCAAGTGTAAAATAAATTCATCCCTCATTATCTTTGATGAATAAGCCTTCTCAAACGGAAATGATTTTGCTATAATTATATTATTTTCAACACTCAACGAGGTCTATCGTGATCCAGATTCCCGGCTATCAAATACGTGAAAAAGTTTATGAAAGTAAACAAACCGTTATTTACCGTGGTGTATGCGATAATGACGGAAAGCAGGTTATTCTAAAAACACCGATTGAATCCTTTCCCGCACCAGAAGAGCTTGCACAGCTTAAAAATGAATATGAGCTGACTCGCTCCTTGAACGTTGAAGGTGTGGTCAAGGTGTATGACCTGGTCAAGTTCCAGAATCAAATGGCTATTGTTTTGGAAGATTTTGGTCAGACCCTTAAATAAAGCAATGCCATTTCCAGATACAGCATTCGGGAAAAACTTGAGATAGGCATCCGTATTGCCGGCATTCTGGGGCAAATTCATGACAATGATATTATTCACAAGGACATTGGTTTTTATAATGTTTTAGTTGAACCTGAAACTCTGGAAGTAAAAATTATTGACTTTGGAATCAGCGAAAAAAAAGCAACCGCTGTTTTGGAAAGTTATTCAATAGCAGGAGTAGAAGGAACGCTGGCGTATATGTCGCCGGAGCAGACAGGCCGCATGAACCGTGGCCTGGATCACCGATCTGATTTATACTCTCTGGGCATAGTGCTCTACGAACTGTTTGTTGGAAAACGACCTTTCACTGCTACTGACCCAATAGAACTCGTCCATTCCCATATCGCTAAAAAACCTCCTCCACTATATCAGCACCAGGCAGACATTCCCTTGCCCCTTAACGACATTATATTAAAGCTTTTATCAAAATCCGCAGAAGATCGCTACCAGACCGCAGCAGGTTTAAAGGCGGATTTGAGCTACTGCCTGAACAACATGACATCGGAAAACCATATTGAATCCTTTGATCTGGCCAGGCATGATTCTTCTGGTGTTTTTAAAATTCCCCGTCGGTTATTTGGTCGCAAAAAAGGTCTTGAAGTATTGTTAAATGCCTTTGAACGTGTCAGTGAAGGTGGAAAGGAGCTTTTAACGGTTACTGGCCCGGCAGGATCAGGCAAGTCCGCACTTGTATCTGAAATTTATAGAACCATCCTCCAGCAAAAAGGTGCAAACACAAGGGTTAATATTATTAATGAAGTTTTTCTAAAAGAAAAACAGGATATCCCTTACTCTGCAATTATTGCTGCTTTAAAAAAACTGGTTAAACTCATTCTTGCGGAATCCGACCAGAAGATTAACATCTGGAAGGATGAGCTACAGGAAGCACTTGGAGAAAACGGACGAATAATAACAGATGTTATTCCAGAAATTGAAATGCTGATTGGCCCGCAACCAGAGGTTCCAGTTTTATCTGCAATTGAGTCCAGGCACCGGTTCAACCATATTTTCCAAAAATTTATGTCCGTGTTTGCCCAAAAAGATCACCCCCTGGTCATCTTTTTGGATGATTTAAATGTTGCAGATGTTTCCTCCCTTGATTTACTTGAATATCTTATTAAAACCGTGGAAATAAAATATTTGTTAATCATCAGTTCATACCGGAAAAATGAGCCAGGCACTGATGATGTAGATAGGTACGATCCCGGTATGACTGGGAAGGATACAGCATTTGAAAGATTTCAAAGAAATATCAAATTGTCCGGGGGAAGTAATTTAGAATATTTTTTACCGCCCATGGAACAGAAGGAAATAAGCCAGCTTATTTTTGCAACCATGGATGGCACAATTCCATTCATTGATGAGCTTGCTGCAATATGTGAAACAAAAACCCAGGGAAATCCATTCTTTCTGATTCAGTTTTTGACCAGTATTTATGAAAAACAGCTACTCTGGTTTGATTCTGATTTTGGTGCATGGAGGTGGAACCAGGATAAAATTGTAAAATTACAGATGACCGATAATGTTGGACAGCTCATGGTGGAACAAATCCAGAGCCTGTCCGAAGAAACCAAAGAGATACTTATTCTTGCAGCAAATATCGGCAATGAATTTCATATTGAAACCCTGGCTGCAATCAGTAAAAAATCTCTGTTATCGACAGAAAATGAATTAAAGGAAGCTGTTTTTAAGGGCCTGGTCGCACCATCGCAAAATGAGAAGATTCTGGAAGAGGAGACTGGTGATTTTTTAGATGCCTGGTATCAGTTTTCCCATGATCGCATTCTTGAAGCTGCGCAATCCATGGTCGATGAAAACCGTCAGAAACTACTTCATCTTCAAATCGGGCTGTGGATGCACTCACAACCAGATGAGCAATATAAATCTGATAATCTGTTTGATATCGTTACCCACTTGAATATAGGCCGTGATTCAATAGAAACTGATTCCTTTCGTATTGTGCTTGCCAGCCTTAACCTTGATGCAGGTCTTAGAGCCAGTGAATCAGTAGCATTTGAATCTGTATGCAGATTTTTTGGAGTTGGCATTGAATTGCTTGGTCATGATAGTTTTGAAAAGAATTACTCCCTTTCATTGCGTTTGTTTACTGGAATGGCTGAGGGAGCTTCTTTGACCGGTGATTATGAAGAAATGGACAGATGTATTGAACTGGTTCACCGTCACTGCACTGAACCCCTTGATATTGCCAAAACCTATGAAGTGCGTATCCAGTCCTATGTGGCCCGCAACCAGGCCGGGGAAGCAGTTGACTGTGCCTATGAAATACTTAAAAAATTAAAAGTCAAGTTTCCAAAGAAGTATTCAAAGCTGACTGTTATTATGACTTACCTGAAGACCAAAAGAATTCTGGCTGGAAAATCGATTAACGATTTCAGCAATGCTCCGCCCATGGAAAACGCATACAAAAAGGCGGCATACCGACTTCTGACCTACATATCATCGGCTGCATTTGTTGTTTCAAAGGAACTAATGGCCATCAACTCCATGATGCGGGTTGAACTGGCAGTTAAATATGGTTCAACACCCCTTGCGCATCTTTCATATTCAGGTTATGGCACCATCCTGTGCGGTGTTATTGGTGATATTGATACTGGATACCGTTTTGGTCAGCTTGCAATGAAAATGCTCGATGAGTCGAGTCACAATGAACAGCCCGCAGGAACCCTTTTCCGTTACTTGTGCTTTATCACCCAGTGGAAAAATCCTGTTCGAAGTACTGTTGAACCTTTTATGGATGCATTTCATGTCGGGCTTAATACCGGGGACATTGAATATGCCTCATACAGTGCATACTCTCATTTTATGTTCAAATTTTTTGCTGGCTATGATCTGGTTGTCACGGAAAAAGAAATGGTGGAATTTAAAAACTCCATGTACCAGCTTCGCCAGGATATATCTATTACCCGATTCAATATGGTTTTCCAGGCGACCTCCAATCTGTGCATGAGTGAACCAGAACCATACTGCTTAAAAGGGGCAAGATATAATGAAGAAGAGGTTACTGTAGCTCCTGAGCAGAGTCATGATCGACCCTCCGCCAGTTTACTTTATTTGCTAAAAACAATGATCGCCTACATGTTCCGGGAGTATGACAGGGCTGCCCAATACTCTACTGTGCTTAAAGGTATTATTGATGGTTTCACGGCAACCACCATGATGCCCATGGCCCTTTTTTATGATGCTCTGGCCCAGCTTGCTGTTTATCAGAACAAGCCGCAGAAACAACAGCGTCAGATACTTAAGGATGTGGATAAAACTCTGAAAAAGCTTTATGAACTGGCGCAGCATTCACCTGAAAACATGATGCATCGGTACTACATGGTCGCAGCAGAAAAAGCTGTTGTTACCGGAGACACTGCATCTGCTTTAGACTTATATGAATCTGCAGTAGCTGATGCCGGAAAAAATGAATACCTGAATGAAGAGGCCATGATCATGGAGCGTGCTTCCATGCTGTGGCTTTCACAGGGCCGTATGGACACGGGCCATTATTATCTTACCAAGGCCCATCACCGCTATCAGCTATGGGGATGTACTGCAAAAACAGCAGATATTGAAAAAAAGTTTCCATCTTTATTCAGAGATGGAATTGCACGTTTATTTTTAACAGGCAAAACCCACACTCAAACCAAGACCCACACAACCGATACCTTTACTGAATCCCTTGACCTGGTTTCAATTGTAAAAGCTTACCAACTGATTTCAGATGAAATTCGCCTGGAAGAGCTGCTTAAAAAAATGCTCACAATTGTCATTGAAAACGCAGGCGCGCAATTTGGGTATCTTTTACTACCTAAAAATGACAACTGGTTCATAGAAGCAAGCAAAACCTATGAAGAAGAAACCCAAACACTTCAATCCATCCCGCTTATCAATGATGATCCAGATGCTCAGCCCCTGGTTCCGGTTTCAGTTATTAATTATGTCGCCCGAACACATGAACCAGTTGTGATAGAAGATGGAGCCGAATCTGAACGGTTTTCTTCTGATGCATATATTAACCTTTTTAAGCCCCGCTCTATTATCGCCAATCCTGTAATTAACAAGGGTGAGCTGCGAGCCATTCTTTACCTTGAAAATAATCTTGCCAGCGGAGCCTTTTCTTCGCAGAGGATTGAAGTGCTGCGACTCCTGACATCACAGGTTGCGATTTCACTTGAAAATGCACTTTTATATGACAACATGACCCAGGCGGAAAAAAGAGCACGAAGTATTTTTGAGAATGCAGCCGAGGGTATTTTCAGGGCTTCCTTTGACGGCCAGCTTCTTGCTGTTAACCCGGCCTGCGCCAAGGTTTTAAAATATGACAGTGTTGACGAGCTTATTCACCGGGTTACAAATCTGACAGAGCAGCTTTTTGTCGAACCTCATCGGCGTAGTGATTTCATCAATCAGATTCAACATGAAAGCATTGTACGGGACTTTGAGGTACGGGTGTACACCAAGGATGGTGAGCAAAAAGATATTATTGTCAGCGCCCAGGTCGTCAACGATGAAACCGATTCTGGTGTTATTGAAGGGTTTCTATCTGACCTGACTGAAAAAAGACGTGCTGATAAAGCTGTGGCATCAAACCAGGCAAAGGGTGAATTTTTAGCCAATATGAGCCATGAAATCCGCACCCCCATGAACGGCATTATTGGTGCAGCAGACCTTGCGCTGGCAGAATCGACTCCTCCAAAGGTGTCCAGATATTTACAGATCATCAGTAATTCCGGCCAGACCCTTCTTGGAATTATCAATGATATTCTTGATTTTTCAAAAATTGAAGCAGGCAAACTTGACCTGGAAATTATCCCTATCCATTTAAGCGATATTATTATCAATATCGGCGATATTTTTTCGAGCCAGACAGCTAAAAAGGGTATTGAATTTCTCTTTGATATTGAACCGGGCATTCCACTGGCAGTACATGGTGATCCCACACGGATTAAGCAGATTATTACCAACCTGCTGAGTAATGCCATAAAATTTACAGATTCCGGCGGTAAGATTATCCTGGGAGTAAGTGCCACAGAAACAACAGGTGGCAGGGTTCTGTATGAGTTTTTTGTCAAGGATACCGGCAAGGGCATGAAACAGTCTTACCTGAAAACCTTGTTTGAGGCCTTCACCCAGGAAGACGCTTCTACAACCCGGCAGTATGGCGGTACCGGCCTGGGTATGAGTATCTGCAAACTGCTTGTGAGTATGATGGATGGTGAAATCAGGGTTGAGAGTGAAGAAGGCCTGGGAACAACTTTCTTTTTTACCCTGGACCTGGAACGACAGCCAGCAGATCAGGAAAAGGAAATTTTCTTTCCAAAAGAATTATCCACAATTAAAATCATGGTGGTTGATGACAGCATAGACAGTTTGAAAATAATCGATAGACGCCTCCGTGCCTTTGGGTGTGAAAGCGTTTTGTTTGAAAACCCGATTGAAGCTGAAGCCAGCTTTAATAATGAATCCTATGACCTTGTCATGACAGACTGGGAAATGCCGGAAATGAACGGCATTGAACTAAGCATGAAGCTAAAAGAAATTGACCCAAAAATTCCCATTATCATGCTAACTGCCTTTGGGGACGAGGCAAAAAAAAGGACTGCTGAAAACGCAGGTGTCAAGGCGTTCCTTACAAAACCCATCAACGCCACCACCCTTTATGATGCTGTGATGTTTGTTTTTGGCAAAGGCGGACAACAGACAACGGACGTGAAAAAAGCATCGGTTTACCAGAGTTATATGATGGGGCTGGATATTCGGGTTCTCCTGGCAGAGGACAACCTGACCAACCAGGAAATCGCAAAGGCCATCCTTGGCAAGGCCGGTATTAAGGTTGACATCGCCAACAACGGACTTGAAGCCGTAGAGATGGTAAAAAAGAACGACTATGGCATTGTTTTGATGGATATACAAATGCCGGAAATGGACGGGTATGAAGCAACACAAGCTATCCGTGAGGACAGGCATTTTGCCAAACTTCCCATAATAGCCATGACCGCCCATGCAATGAAAGGTGATGAAGAAAAATGTATTGAAGCTGGAATGGACGGGTATGTTCCCAAACCCATCCGGCAGGATGTATTGTTCAGAACATTGTGGAAGAAGCTTGAACCTGGCCTGGAAACCGCAATTGTAGATGAAGTTGATGACCTGGATGTTGAAGCAGAAGATAAAATACAGCCCTCAAGCCTTCCTGGTATTAACGTTTCTGGTGCCATTGATGCACTTGGCCTTGACTGGTCGATTTATAAAACCGTACTTCAGGGGTTCAGGCGAAATAATTTAAATATTATCAGCCAGATGTTTTTAGCGTTTAGTAAAAATGATAATGAAGCTTTAAAGGAATTTGCACATTCATTAAAGGGCAGTGCTGCCAATGTTGCAGCCGAGGCGCTGGCAGAGCTTGGCCAGAAACTTGAAACTGCTGCACAAAACAATGCTCCTGAAAAAATACTTATTGATGAT
>JAOZSB010000176.1 GCA_029939895.1 Desulfobacterales bacterium | reverse complement strand
TTTTTTTCCAACGAAGAGCTTGAGTGCGAAGGCAGTTTTCATTCTGGCACATCGATTAACCTAAGGGTTACTTCTTGTACTCCCCTCGTTGTGATTGGGCTACGAACTGATCATATCTTCCGCTTTGTTTCAGTTTTTTCAACCCCTGGTTAAACAGTTTGACAAAGCGTTTATTGTCTTCAATTTTTTTGGATAGAATCATGTGCATTGTAGCAGAGAACAATGGTTTTGGATGGTGGGTAAAAAGATGTGCTTTTTTCTTGAACTTCTTTTGCAGCATATCATACCCGACATTTGCGTCATTTGGAAAAAGTTTGATCTTTCCGTCGAGCATTCGCTTGTAGTTCAGTTCGTCCTTTGGCAGCCGGCGCACCTGGATTAGTTTTGATTTTTCTGCCTGTGCAAATCCTTCTCCGTAGTTATAGTCTTTAGTTGCGCCCACTGGTATTCCTGCAATATCAGCAAAGGAGTTCCAGTCAAATTTATAGCTTTTCAAATGGAAAAAAACAGAATCACTGTTGACAACTGGATCAGAAAAATCAAAATCCTTTTCCCGCTCAGGACTTTTGGACCATATCATAGAAGCATTCCATTTCCCAACCTCCACCAGTTTTTTCGCCCTGGTCCAGGGGAAAAATCCATACTCTACTTTTACCCCTTCCAGCAAAAAAGCCTCTTTAACGATTCGTGATGCAAGCCCGTGGTACTTGAGATCCTTGGACTGATAGGGTGGCCACTCGCCATTTGTTATGCGTATGGTATCCTGGGCCAGTGAAGAACTCTGCATGAGAGTGACGAGCAAAAAAACAAACAGTGCGAATTTGAATTTAGGCATTTGTTTCTCCAGTATAGGTGTGTTTATTTTTTGGGCAACTTGTACATTCCACTTCTGGATTCTTCAATAAACTGGTCGTACTTACCGCTTTTTACTAATCGCTTTAATCCTTTATTAAATGATGTTTTAAGAAAATTTACGCGTTTTTCATCAATTTGTCTTGAAAAAATAACATGGTAGGTATTGGAGTCTAATAGTTTGGGATGATGTGTAATTGTTTCAACTTCCTCTGGTGTGAAATTTTTGGCAATTATGTCATATCCAATATCGGCCACCATTGGAAATAAATTTATTCGATTTTTTAAAAGCTTGAGGTAGTTTTGTTTATCACTTGGAAGACGTTTTATTTTTAACATGCCGCCTTTTTCTGCGTCCGAGAAGGCTTGTCCATAGTTATATTCAGTTGTTGCTCCAATTGTTATACCCTCTAAATCTTCAAAGGTATTCCAGTCAAATTTAAAACTTTTCAGGTGAAAAAAAACATACCCACCTTCTATCACTGCATCTGAATAAACAAATTTTTTTTCCCGTTCAGCGTTGAAGTTCCAGGCAACAGCAGCATCCCATTTTCCCTTTTCAGCTAATAACTTGCCCCTTGCCCAGGGGAAAAAACCGTATTCAACCTTAACCCCTTCAAGGGCAAAGGCTTCTGTAACAATATGGGAGACAACGCCTGAATGCACTAAATCCTTGGACAGCCAGGGTGGCCACTCACCATTGGTTATGCGAACGGTTTCAGATGCGTGAACATTAAAAGAAAAAAGAAGTAAAATAATAAGCGCAAAGATTTTGTTTTTCATTTTTACCACACAATTTTATTAATAGAAAAAGTGAATACGGTGCCTGGAAAACAAAGCTATTTGATATATAAAAAATCCCGGTAATGTCAGGGTTTCTTTTTTTGAAATAGTTCTAATGCATTATTTAATTCTTTATCAAGAATTGAGACAAGGCCCTTGTTAACCTTCTCGTTTTTCCTGATAATCTGTCTGGATAAATTTGTGAGTTTTATATTATCTATTTTTTTTGCACTATCATTAAGGGAGAAAAGTAAAGACTGGAAACTGTCCCATTTGCAGGCATCAAAGGCATTCCAGATATCAGACATAACATCTTTAACGCCATTGAAAAATGCAAGCTCCAGCTCTGAGAGTTCTTCATTGTTTGAGATTTTTGATCCAACTGCATCTAGTAAACATTGGAAAAGTTTTTCCTGATTTATGGGCTTGGTAACATAGGCATTCATTCCTGCTTCCATGCATTGTTCTTCAACACCCTTCATGGCATGTGCAGTCATCGCTATTATAGGTAAATCCGTAAGATTAAGTTCATTACGAATTGCTATTGTTGCTTCATAACCGTTCATTACCGGCATTTGTATGTCCATAAGTACTGCATCAAATTTTTTAGTTTTTAATTTATCTACTGCCTCCTGCCCGTTGTTTGCTATCTCTACATTGATGCCGGCTTTTTTCAAAATCGCTCTTGCAATTGCCTGGTTTGTAAGGTTGTCTTCTGTAATAAGAATATTGACTCCGCGTAAATGTTTTGCAAAAGAAGATTCTTTTTTAACAACGGTTTTGGGTTGCGCTTTTATGGTTTTACCAAAAGCATTTTCTATAGAGGCAAACAGCCTGCGTGTATCTATAGGCTTTGCCAAAAAAGTATCCAGGTCAAGCCCTTTGGTACGTTCTTCATTTATGCTTATTGAATAGCTTGTCAGCAATATTATCCTGACGTTGCTGTTTAATTCAGTCCGAATTTTTTCTGATAATTTGATACCGTCAATCTCAGGCATTTCTATATCGGCTATTATTATATCATGTGGTTTGTTTTGCTTGAGCGAATTTTCAAATTTTGCAAAACCATCATTTCCAGATTCAGCAAGCTCTACTTCATAGTTAAAGGTCTTTAAGTATTTTTCCGTAATAAGCCGGCTCTCAAGTAAATCATCAACAACCAGTACTTTTAATTTTTCAAGTTTTTCAGGTATGGACAATGTTTGCTGCTGAGATTCTTCTTGTTTTTCGCAAGTTATTGTAAAGTAAAATGTAGTGCCTTTATTGTACTGACTTTCCACCCAGATTTTACCACCCATCAATTCAACAAGCTGTTTGCTGATGGTAAGGCCCAGCCCGGTTCCGCCATATTCTCTTGCTGTTGATTCTTCTGCCTGGGAAAATGCAGTAAACAATTTTTCTAATGCTTCCGGCTTCATTCCAATGCCGGTATCTTTTACGCTGAATTGCAGTACTATGTTTTGTGTCTGGTCTATTTGAATTTCTTCAACTACTTTTATTCCCAAAATGACGATCCCGCCTTTTGGAGTAAACTTGACCGAGTTCCCGATTAAATTTGTGATTACCTGCTGAACCCGCAATGAATCGCCATATATTTCTTCTGGTGTTCCAGGTTCGATATCAAGTAAAAACTCGATCCCCTTGTCCGATGTTTTTACTACATTGATATTTGTTACATTTTCAATTATTTTAAATAAGTTCGTGGGGCGTTTTTCAATGTCAAGTTTGCCGGCCTCAATTTTGGAAAAGTCCAGAATATCATTTATAACACCAAGCAGGGAGTGGCCTGACGAATAAATCATTTGCAGGTATTTTTCAATTTCTGGAGATGGGCCTTCCTGCAGTGCAAGCTCGGATGTTGCAATTACGCCATTCATGGGGGTGCGGATTTCATGGGACATGTTTGCCAAAAATTCGCTTTTTGACTGTGAAGCCTGTTCAGCAGCTATTTGTGCCTGTCTTAGCATTTCGCCCTGAACAGTTAGTTCTTCTGATTTTTGTTCAATTTCTTCATTTATTTTCTTTAATTCCTGGCTTTGAGTTCTAAGTGCTACATTTTTATTTTTCAGTTCGCTGGTTGCTTCTGCAACACGCATTTCCATTTTACTGGCCATGCCGTTAAAGGCTTCTTCCAGGATTTTTAATTCGTTTCGACCTTTGGTTTTTACATCAATGCTGGTGTTTTTTAAATGATCATAATCAAGCTCGTTTGTTGCGGTGGTTAATATGGCAAGGGGCCTGGAGAGTCGTTTTCGAATTATCCAGATAAAAATGACCCACAGGCAGGTGGTTTTAATAATGGAGCTAATTACAATAAGAAAGAAGCCGAATTTTACTTTTGTGAACACAACGTCCGAGCTTGAATAAATTGAAATCTTTCCAACATTGCCGCCATCAACAGCATCTTCGCCCCGGTACACAACGGGAATTGTTACGCTGAACAGCCCCGCAGAAATATCTTTACTTTGTCCTACTGGTACCTGTTTACCATTTTCATCAAATTTTGCTGTATCGTTATCACTATTAATAACAATGCCAGAAGCAACTTCATCTCCCAGATCAGTTACGATTTTTACGCCCACAATAATTGGTGTTTTAACCATGCCCATGAGGATGGATTTGACCTGATCATCATAACTATCCCATAAAGCCGCAGCAAGTGAGGGTTCAAATGTCTGCATCAAAAGTTCCAGCTCGCTTATGACTTTATTTTTTGTATCATGGTATTCAAAACCCATGTGGATCAGGGTTATCGAGACAGCCAGCAATAGATATATACCAAAGATTATTCGTAACAACTGGGTTGCAATCGAATCCTTGATTTTTACTAACTTGCTGTAGTTATCATTACTCATATAGGTACTCCGATATTTTTCAACATCGTCAATTTCTTGGATTAGACAAGCCGTGTAATATTTTGCACTTACTTCGCTGTTGTTTATTTAATAGCAGTAAAACACATTACAGGCGTGTATGTAAAAAAATATAAAATTTTTAAATTACAGTACCATCAAAAAGCTTTGTTTACAAGAGGTTTAAAGGAAAAAATATTGATAAGTATCATGTGTTTTGAAAATTTCTAAAAAAAATAGCAATTACTATATGATTTTAGTATGTGATGTTGTGGGTGGAGGTATAAAAGGATAGCAGTAATAAAATGTAATACAAAAAACACAAATGCCAATATGCACTTGCAGCATAAATAGTTAATAAAAAAGTAAAATACTTAAAGCATTATTTTGGGTATCCAGTTATCTCCCTGATTTTTTCGTACAAAGGTTTGAGGTTTTTATAAAGCTTGGTATATACTTCTTTATAGAGTGCGTCATAAATCTCAAAGTTCTTCATGTTCGGCTCAAACATTTCGCCTACATGCGTCATGGCTTTCATCGCGGTCTCAAAGTCCGGGTGGAGTTTCATTCCAACGGCAGTATCAATTGCTGCTCCAAGTCCTGATGTTTCGTACAGGTGGGGTTTTGCAGCCGGCAGGCCAAAAACATCGGCTGTTACCTGCATTGCGTTCCTGCTCTGCGCTCCACCGCCTGATATTCTGAGGCTTGTGATCGGAATTTTGGTCTTTTTTTCTATCCGTTCTTTTCCTTCTCGCAAAGAGTAGGCAAGACCCTCAAGGATGGATTTGTAGAAATATGCTCTATTGTGTACATCGCCAAAGCCAATGACTGCGCCCTTTGCTTCCGGCCCAGGCACCTTGACACCTGGTGACCAGTAGGGTTGAAGGATAAGCCCCATTGATCCGGCAGGTACATCGTCTATGAGTTTGTCAAAGAGTTCTTCCGGGGAGACTCCCTGTTCTTCGGCTGCCATGCGCTCCTTGTGGCCGAATTCTTTTTTAAACCAGCTTACCATCCAGAAGCCCCTGAAAATCTGCACCTCAAGGGAGTGGTAGTCTGGAATTGCCGAAGGATATGCCGGCAGAAGCGGGATTGTTTCAATATATTTTTTGTGGGTTACATTTATTGTGGCAGTAGTTCCGTAGCTGAGGCAGCCAATGGATGGTTCAAATCCGCCAGAGCCAATAACTTCGCAGGCTTTGTCGGCAGCCGCTGCCAGAACAGGCAGGCCAAGCGGAAGTCCTGTTGCTTCATGTGCCTGTTTTGTGATCTCGCCAATTACTTCTCCAGGTTTGAATAATTTGGGGAGATGGTCTTTATTGATTGGCATGGCATCCCATTTCCAGTCGGCCCTGGAACACCAGTCAAGTTTTTTGTAGTTAAAGGGAATGTAACCCACCTGGGAGCCGGTTGAATCACTGTACTCCCCGGTGAGTTTGAAATTGAGGTATCCAGACAGGAGCAAAAACTTGTGGGTTTTGGCCCAAATATCGGGCTGATGCAGCTTTATCCAGTTTGCTTCTGTTTCTCTCTGGAGAAATGCTATCATATTTTCAAGGCGCAGGACTTTAAATAAAAGACCCCAGTGTCCGCCAAGGGGCGGCAGGCCGTATGTCTTTCTTTGATCCAGCCAAAGCATGGCTGGTCGAAGCGGCTTGCCGTCCTTGTCAACGTTTATCACTGAACCCCGCTGGGTTGTCACAGACACACCAGCGATTCTCTCTTTATCTATTTCAGAGTTCTTCCACAGGTTCTGGCAGGTCGTAACCAGTGCCTGCCAGTAAACCGCTGGATCTTGTTCTGCCCATCCAGGGTTATCGGAAAAATATGGCTCAAATTCGACTCTTTCCTTGGCAAGGAGGTTTCCTTCGATGTCAAAAACAAGAGTGCGCAGGCTCTGGGTACCATTGTCAATAGAGAGTATCAGGTCTTTAGTCATAGTTTTTTTTCTGCGAAATAATGCCCTTTGCTAAATATGAAAAATCAGGTTCCCATGTCCCATGAAGCAAGGTATTTTTTCTGCTCCGGTGTTAACTTGTCAATCCCGATGCCCATGGATAGAAGTTTAACACGGGCAATTTCTGCATCAATTTTTGGAGGTACCGGGTAGACATCCGGGCTTAGAGCTTTTTTCTGTTTTACCATATATTCTATGGAGAGTGCCTGGTTTGCAAAGCTCATGTCCATAACGCTTGATGGATGTCCCTCTGCTGCTGCCAGGTTTACAAGTCTGCCTTCGCCTAAAACATAGATTCTGTTTCCGTTTTCTAAAACATGCTCCTGGACAAAAGGTCTTATTGTTCTTGTAGACTTTTGCATACCTACCAGGCCTTCAAGGTCGAGTTCCACGTTGAAATGCCCGGAGTTGGCAACAATTGCGCCGTCTTTCATGGAAGCAAAATGATCTTTGCTGATTACATGAATGTTTCCGGTTACTGTGCAGAAGAAATCACCGATCTTTGCAGCTTTTTTGATTGTCATGGCCTGGAAGCCGTCCATAACAGCTTCAAGTGCCTTGAGCGGATCTACTTCTGTTACGATGACGTTTGCACCCATGCCGCGTGCGCGCATTGCAAGACCACGTCCGCACCAGCCGTAACCGCAGACAACAAAGTTGCTTCCAGCGATAAGCCTGTTGGTGGCCCGGATCATGCCGTCTATTGTGGATTGTCCTGTGCCATAACGGTTGTCAAAGAAATGTTTTGTCTGTGCATCGTTTACAGCAACAATGGGGTACTTGAGCACACCATCGGCTGCCATGCTCTTTAGCCGGATGATGCCGGTTGTTGTTTCTTCGGTTCCGCCAATAACGCCTTCTAATGCATCCTTGCGCTCTGTATGAAGAATAGAAACCAGGTCAGCACCGTCGTCCATTGTGTGGGTAGGTTTTTTATCGATTACAGAATTGATGTGCTTATAATAGGTCTTGTTGTTCTCGCCTTTAATTGCAAATACTGGAATCTTATCATTTTTAACCAGAGAGGCTGCTGTGTCATCCTGTGTGCTCAAGGGGTTGGACGCACAAAGAAGAACCTTTGCTCCGCCAGCTTTCAAGGTCTGCATCAAAGAAGCGGTCTCTGTTGTTACGTGGAGACAGGCTGCCAGGGTTGTACCCTTGAGGGGTTTTTCTTTTTTGAAACGTTCTTTAATTTTGTTAAGAACCGGCATACTCTGGTTTGCCCATTCAATTCGCAGGGCACCTTCTTTTGCCAATGAAATGTCTTTTACGTCATAATCCATTTTTCAAATCTCCTAATAAACTTAAATGTTTTGTCGAAGCCAATTGCTTGTTTTATGCTTAAGGTCTGGTTGTGAGATAAGCAAAAAAGCTCCTGATAAACTAAAAAATTCTGGTGAGCGTTGATTTTTGTTTATTCCAATCTTTTGTATATGAAATAAGCAAAAAAAATCCTAACTCAAAAATCCTAAAGACCTGCAAGGCTCTTTATTTCAGCGGCCTTGTTTGTCTTTTCCCAATTAAAATCAGGATCCTGTCGCCCAAAGTGCCCGTAAGCAGAAGTTTTTTTGTATATCGGCCTAAGGAGATCAAGGTATTCGATAATTGCTGCCGGTCTCAGGTCAAATACTTCCTTGACGATATCTCTGCCCTTTGCTTCATCAATTTTTCCAGTTCCCATAAAATCGACCAACACCGAAATAGGATTTGGAACACCAATGGCGTAAGCTATCTGGACTTCACATTTGTCAGCCAGTCCAGCCGCTACAAGATTTTTTGCTATATGTCTGCCCATGTATGATGCACTTCTGTCAACCTTTGAGGGGTCTTTTCCTGAAAAACAACCACCACCGTGGCTTCCCTGTCCACCATATGTGTCTACAATAATTTTTCTTCCTGTAAGTCCGCAGTCTCCCATTGGGCCGCCGATTACGAATTTGCCTGTTGCGTTGATGAAGAACTTTGTGTCAGCATCAATCATCTCAGCAGGGATAACTTTTTTAATAACTTCTTCAATAATTGCTTCACGCAACTCTTCGTGGGTCACATCAGGTGAATGCTGGGATGCCACAACAACTGCATCAACCCTTTTTGGCTTGCCGTCAATATATTCTACTGTGACCTGTGATTTTCCATCGGGCCTAAGATAGCCAAGGGAACCGTTTTTTCGTACTTCGGCTAAACGCCTGCAAACCCTGTGTGCAAAAATTATCGGCATGGGCATAAGTTCTTCGGACTCATTTGTTGCAAAACCAAACATAATTCCCTGGTCGCCTGCGCCCTGGTCTTTAAACAGGCCCTCGCCAGTGTTAACACCCTGGGCAATGTCCGGGGATTGTCGGTCTATGCTGGTGATTACTGCACATGTCTGATAATCAAAGCCCATCTGAGATGATGAATAACCAATTTCCTGGATTGTATCTCTAACTATCTGGGGAATATCAACATAGCAATCTGTTGTTATCTCGCCAGCTATAAAGGCCATCCCGGTTGTTACCATGGTCTCGCATGCAACACGGCATCTTGGGTCCTGGGACATGATTGCATCAAGAATAGAATCAGAAACTGCATCGGCAATTTTATCAGGATGGCCTTCAGTTACTGATTCTGATGTGAAAAAAATTGATTGTTTACTCATTTTGAAATTCTCCTTTTTTATTCTTTCTTTTG
>JAOZSB010000175.1 GCA_029939895.1 Desulfobacterales bacterium | reverse complement strand
CCTGCAACTATTTAGATTGAAGTGGCTGGCATGGGGTGATATATTTATCTTCTTACGGGGTTTAATGATCAAACTATTTGATATCAGGAGTAAAAGTTAATGAAGCAGCAAGTCACAGGCATTACAATGGGGGACCCGGTTGGGGTAGGGCCGGAAATCCTGCTTTTGGCTTTGCAGGATAAGAATATCTGCAAAGACGCTGGCCTGGTAGTTTTAGGTGATGTCGGGATACTGAAGAGAGCCGAAAAAATCGTAAAAACAGGCCTTGAAATCAAGGGCGTTGATTCAGTGAAGCAAATGCAGGCAGATCCGGGAGTGGTCAATGTTTTTGAGGTTTCGAGCCTGGATGCAGATAATGTGGACTGGGGCGTGCCAACGGTTGAAACAGGCAGGGCCATGGTGCATTATATATTAAAGGCCATTGACCTTGCAAAGGCTGGCGAAATTGGCGCAATAGTTACATGTCCGATCAGCAAGGCATCCATGCACGATGCTGGCTTTAAGTATGACGGGCATACAGAGCTTCTGGCTGAAAAGACCAGTGCAGCAGATTATGCCATGATGATGGCCGGCAACAGGCTCAGGGTAGTTCTTGTGACGATTCACACAGCATTGAGGAACGTGCCGGAGCTTATTGATGCTGATTTAATATATGATAAGATCGCAATGACGTTTCACTCGTTACAGGAGCGGTTCGGCATTGAAAATCCATCAATAGGCGTAGCCGGGCTGAATCCCCATGCAGGGGAGGGCGGTATATTTGGTGATGAGGAGGAGAGGATAATTAAGCCAGCCGTTGAAAGGGCGGTGGCAGAAAACATGAATGTTTCCGGGCCGTTTCCGCCAGACACCATATTCCTTTCTGCAATGGAGGGCAGGTATGATGCAGTTGTATGCATGTACCACGACCAGGGATTGATTCCCTTTAAGATGGTTCATTTTTCCGATGGCGTAAACACAACCCTGGGGCTTCCCATTGTGCGAACCTCCGTTGACCACGGGACTGCATATGATATTGCCGGTACTGGGAGGGCTGATTGCACCAGCCTCATCTCGGCTGTAAAATCTGCAATGTCTCAGTCAAAACATATGGCACGGTTTAAGGCGCAGCAGGATAAGTAAAAAAAAACAGTTGCTGGTTCATGTGGAAAAATTCCTAAAATACATAGTATAATCTCGTGGTTAGGTCTATGGCGGATCTGCGTGGCAGGCGGTTGATGCCTTTGCAGTCAGCAGGAAAAGTTTTTTGTAATTTAGTGTTGTGGCATTGCAATTCATGATTTTAGTCTAATATTATAAATTGGAGCTTTTTGCTTATTTCACAATCAGACCTTCGGTATAAACTAAGCAAAAAAACTCCTAATAAACTTAAATGTTTTAACGAAGTTATGATTTTTGTTTATTCCAGAGGTCTGGTTATTAAATAAGTAAAAAAATCTCATTATTAAAATCGCATAACCAAATTAAAAATTCAGGCGAGATATGGAATCTAAAAATATAGTTATACGGGGTGCGCGGCAACATAACCTGAAGGATGTTGATGTTGTCTTGCCTCGCAACAAGCTGATAGTAATCACCGGCCTGTCCGGGTCTGGCAAGTCATCCCTTGCCTTTGACACTCTATATGCCGAGGGGCAGAGGCGGTATGTGGAGTCGCTTTCAACATACGCCCGGCAGTTTTTGGAGAAGATGGAAAAGCCGGATGTGGATTTGATAGAAGGGCTTTCGCCAGCCATAGCAATAGAGCAGAAGACCGCAAGCCACAACCCACGGTCAACGGTGGGGACGGTAACTGAGATTTACGATTATTTACGGCTTTTGTATGCCCGTGTAGGCACGCCCCATTGTTACAACTGCGGGGATCCAATCTCGTCCCAGTCGCTGGATCAGATTGTTGACAGGGTGATGTCCCTGGATGATGGTGCAAAGATAATGATTCTGGCCCCGCTGGTCACGAACCAGAAGGGAACCCATGAAAAGCTGTTTTTGAAATTAAGGAAGGATGGTTTTGCACGAGTCCGTGTGGATGGCAAGATCATCGAGCTTGAGCAGGCTGGTTCTTTAAAAAAGACAGTAAAGCATACGATAGATGTTGTGGTAGACAGGATCAAGGTAAAGGCGAGTGCCGGCAATCGGCTGGCTGATTCGCTGGAGCTGGCCCTGGCGTTGTCCGAGGGGCTTGTGAGCGTTGATGTTATGGGCAAAAGCCCGGACAAGGCAGAGGACACGATTCTGTTCAGCGAAAAAGCAGCCTGTATAAAGTGCGGAATCAGCTATGCAGAGTTTACACCAGCGAGTTTTTCCTTTAACTCCCCCCAGGGAGCCTGCCCCAAGTGCGACGGCCTTGGATCCACTTCAGTTTTTGACCCGGAACGGATAATACCCAATGAATCGCTATCCCTGAGGGACGGCGCAGTTCTGCCCTGGGCCAACAGAAGCTCGGTCTATTTCACAGAGTTTTTGGACGCAATCACAGGAAACTACAACCTTGATATGTTCACTCCCTACAAGAAGCTGCCTGAAAGTTTCAAAAAGGTTCTTTTATATGGATCTGGCAGTAAAAAGCTGAATTTTTATATTGAAAGGGGCGACAGGCGTTATACTTACAAAAAGACCTTTGAGGGAGTCCTGCCCAACCTTGAGCGCAGATACATGGAGACTGATTCGAGTGTTATCAGGGAAGAGATTAAGCAATATATGACCTTTCTGCCCTGTCCTGAATGTAATGGGGGTCGCTTGAAAAAGGAGAGCCGGGCAGTCCTGGTGGGCGGGAATAACATAGCAGCGGTTACAGCCTGCTCCATAGAAAACGCGCTTGATATTTTCGACAACCTGGAGTTGACCGGGGTTGAAGAGCTGATTGCATCCAGAATACTAAAAGAGATCATGGAGCGGCTCGGTTTTTTGCGCAATGTTGGCCTTGGCTACCTGACCCTTGACCGGGCCGCCTATACACTGTCAGGCGGGGAGAGCCAGAGGATACGGCTTGCCACACAGATCGGTTCAAAGCTGACGGGTGTGCTGTATGTTCTTGATGAACCCAGCATAGGCCTGCACCAGCGTGATAACCGACGGCTTTTGGATACCCTGACAAAGATGAGGGATCTGGGCAACACGGTTTTGGTGGTGGAGCATGATGAGGAGACCATACGAACGGTTGACTATGTGGTTGACATGGGACCTGCTGCCGGAGTTAAGGGCGGTGAGGTGGTCTTTAGCGGAACCCCCAAAGAGCTTTTAAAAGACAAACGCTCCCTTACCGGGCAATATCTTTCTGGCAGAAAAAAGATCGAAGTTCCAAAGAGGCGGCGAAGGGGGAGCGGGCAGCGGATCACAGTAACGGGAGCCACAGCCAACAATTTGAAATCCGTAACTGCTGCATTCCCGCTGCAAAGCTTTGTGTGCGTGACGGGCGTGTCAGGTTCTGGTAAGTCAACCCTGGTGCTGGAAACACTTTACCGGGTGCTTGCACAGAAGGTTTATGGCTCAAGAGGGCAGCCAGGTGCGCACAAGGCCGTAACCGGACTTTCCCATATAGACAAGGTTGTAAATATTGACCAGTCGCCAATCGGCAGAACCCCCAGGTCAAACCCCGGAACCTATACAAATGTTTTCAATTTTATAAGGGAACTGTTTGCAAAAACCCAGGATTCCCGTATGCGAGGGTACAAACCAGGCCGGTTCAGCTTCAATGTAAAGGGCGGAAGATGCGAATCCTGCGGTGGTGATGGAATTATTAAAATTGAAATGCACTTTCTGCCGGACGTGTATGTGACCTGCGACGTGTGTGATGGAAAACGCTACAACCGCGAAACCCTGGAAATTCGCTACAAGGGCAAAAACATATCAGAAGTGCTTGATATGACCGTGAACCAGGCATGTGCATTTTTTGAAAACACCTCCAGCATTCGGAATAAACTCCAAACCCTGGTGGATGTAGGGATAGGCTACATAAAGGTAGGTCAGCCAGCCACCACCCTGTCTGGCGGAGAAGCACAGAGGGTAAAGCTTGCCCGCGAACTAAGCAAGAGAGCCACCGGTAAAACCGTCTACATCCTTGACGAACCAACCACCGGACTCCATACTGACGACATCCAGAAACTCCTCCATGTTCTGAACCGCCTGACCGACATGGGCAACACCGTCATAGTAATCGAACATAACCTTGATATGATAAAATCCTCAGACTATATAATAGACCTTGGCCCCGAAGGGGGCGACAAAGGCGGAACCATAATAGCAAAAGGCGCTCCCGAAGAAGTCGCAGCCAATAAAGCATCCTACACAGGGGAGTATTTGCGGGAAGTATTATAGCCCATTTTCAAGATATTTGCTTTGGCTCAAAAACTTTTTTGAGATTTGTTGTTAATAACCAAACGATACGACAGAAAGGACTTTGCTTATCTCATAACCGAACCACATGGATAAACTATGCAAAAAGCTCCGTTAAAAAATTAAGCTTATCAGGATGGGGTAATAAAAAATTTAAATAGAATTATAATCACGGAATGTACAGCCACAAAGCTGCGAAAGACAGGCTGCCCGCAACAGTAATAAGTGCAGCCCTGCGATTTCAGCCATAGAGTTCAAGCACAAAACGCATAAACAAATAAAAATATCTCCAGCATACTTGACAAGGACGAATTAATATTATAATTTACCTTTTTTCTTGTGCGCCCGTAGCTCAGCTGGATAGAGTGCCGGACTACGAATCCGTAGGTCGCAGGTTCGAATCCTGCCGGGCGCGCCACTTAAAAAATGTTAAAGATCAACAGGTTGCTGTCAATACATATTTTCTTATATGTACAAATATATGAAAAAACCTCACACAATTCTCACGTAATCCACACACAAAACAGAATGGCCCTCAAGCTATAATTTTAGGGATTTTTTAATAAGTTGATTTTTATTGAAATTGATTATGCAGTCGGCATAATCAATTTTTCGGCCTGCGGGTTATGGGTCCGTTTCCCTTAAGGACACCAATAGGAGAAAATGTCATTTAAAGCAAAGCTGGGTCTGATTTATTTGATTGCCGCAATCATTATTTCTACATTGCTGGTTCGTGAAAGCCTGAGAGCCCTCGAAGAAATAGACCATATCGATAACCGGGGAATGAGTCTGATTGCAGGAATCACGAGTGATCAAAATATGAATGCTGATTTCCAGAAAATCGGTCAATTTACAAAAAAAATGACGCCGATCATGGAAAAAATGGCAAGTAAAGATAATCATTTTGCTCCGGCACTTAATATGTTGCTCTCTGAAAGTAGGCTGCTGTCTCGTGATGAAGTAGCAGAAAAAGCCAAGGGAATTAACTATGATTTATTAAAAAAAAATTATCTATTTTTTGAGCAAGCGCTTTCCAAAGAACCGGAAATATTGCTGGCGTTGAGAAAATATCGAGAAATTTTTCGTCAAGCAAAGATCAATGTTCACTCGCCTGCTTCCTCTGGTCGTGTAATTTGTAGTGCAGGCGATGGTTAACCCTGCATTGAGAACAATATTTTGATGTCGATGATCCTTAGTTGTTTTTTTGATCTTTACTAATCTGCCTTTTAGTGTTATTGTCTCATCACTTTTTTACCATCTGGGACACCTTCTGTCTCTGTGCAATATTCAGGTTATAAAAAATACTATTTTTCATTAACTGGAGCATTTAAAATGAAGGAAGAACTGGCAAGTGTTCAAAAGTTGTTGGATTATGTAATAGAATTTTTAGTGAAGTACAGCTTCCAGGTTTTGGGAGCGATTATTATTTTTATTATTGGTGTATTGATAGCAAAATGGCTATCAAATTTAGTATTCAAATTTTGTGAAAAGAAAAATATAGATGTTACTTTATCAGGTTTTATTGCAAATGTGACCAAAATTTTTGTACTTGTTTTTGTATTCATAATAGTTCTTGGAAAATTTGGGATTTCAATAGCTCCTTTTATAGCTGCTTTGGGAGCTCTTGTTTTTGGTGCCAGCATAGCCCTCCAGGGGCCCCTTTCAAATTACGGAGCTGGTCTGTCAATTATACTGTCCCGCCCCTTTGTAGTTGGAGACACAGTAACCATAAACAACTATAACGGCATTGTTGAAAAAATTAAACTGGCTGTAACTGAATTGCTTACTGAGAATGGAGAGAGAATATCAATTCCCAACAAACATATTGTTGGAGAAATACTTGTGAATTCATTTTCAAACAGGGTTGTAGAAGCCACAATCGGGATTTCCTATGGGGATGACCCTCAGAAGGCGATTGATCTTATAAAAAAAATACTGGCTGAGTTTTCCCAGATTGAAAAAGAGCCAGAGCCACAGATAGGAATAAAAGATTTTGGAGACTCATCTGTAAACATTGAATACCGTTATTGGGTTGCAACAAAAGAGTACTTTAATACAAGTTATAAAGTTAATATAATGATTTTTAAGGAACTTACAGCAGAAAATATAACAATCCCATTCCCCCAGCGAGATGTCAATATCATACAGTCATAAAAACATTTATGCCATATTATTCATAATAATTACCAGGTTTCAGGCCGTTTTTTGGGTTTATCAGTAAAGAGAGTTTTTTGTTAAAATTGGTTCCGCAATAGTCCATGAATACTGAGTTGTCGCAAAAATCAACTTAGGAGCCAGGATAAGAGACTAATCTGGCTCACTAAATTATTAAACTAGGATGCTGCTGATTATCACCTGGTTATTTATTTTCAACAAATGATTTTTCTAAAAACCCACTTGATATTTACATTCCGGTGTTGTATTTTAAATAATAATTATAAAATTGATAGGCAAGGTTGCTATGGCAGACCTACTCTGAAGGGTGAAAGCAGCTTCTGGCAAGAAATCATCCTTTTCTAAATTTTTTTCATAAATGGGTATTATGAAAACCACAATTTCTATTGATAAACTTACAATCGGTATGTTTGTGGATCTTTCAGGGTCTTGGATGAAACATGATTTTTTAATAACAAGTTTGTGACCATCTCCAAAAAAATAGCTTGAAAGATTAAAACAAAACGATTTAAAAGAAGTTGTTATTGGTATGGATAAAAGCATTAATGCCATTAAAGATGTTGTCTTAGGCGATGACGAAACCGCTGGACACCTTTTAACGTTGACCAGTCATGACTTCTATACCTATACTTATTCAGTTAATGTTGGAGTATTAGCCGTTATGTTGTCGAAGGCGTTATACAAAAAATCAGATAATTCAGCATTTTGATTACGAAATTTTTTAACAATTGCGTACGCTTAGTCGCATAAATAATTAATCATGGTAACCATTTGGTCCTTAGTGAAATTGCTTTTAGGTATGTATCCACTGGAGGCTGGTAAGGTTACTGTTTGGGTAGTAATTGGCATTATTTTTTTGCCATAGTGAACGGTTGTATTTGTGCGGTTGTTGTTTTTAAGCATACGTAAAATCAACCTATAATTTTAATAAGAAGAAAAGGAGAAACAAATGGCTAAATATGTGTGTTCAGTATGTGGATACAGTGTTGAGGGAAGTGCACCGGACAAATGTCCCCAGTGCGGAGCAGCAAAAGAAAAATTTGGTGAAGCGGTTTCCAGTGACGGTTTCACATGGGCAGATGGTCATGTAATTGGTGTTGCTAAAGATGTGGATGCTGAAATTCTTGAAGGACTCAGGGCAAACTTCACCGGTGAATGTACGGAAGTCGGCATGTATCTTGCCATGAGCCGACAAGCTGACCGTGAAGGTTACCCGGAAATTGCAGAAGCTTATAAAAGGATTGCTTTTGAGGAAGCAGAGCACGCATCAAAGTTTGCAGAACTTCTTGGTGAAGTGCTTGTTGCTGATACAAAAACAAATCTTGAAGCAAGGGTTGAAGCTGAAAACGGAGCATGCAAGGGCAAAAAGGGCATTGCAACCAGGGCAAAAGAACTTGGCCTGGATGCAATACATGATACAGTTCATGAAATGTGTAAAGATGAGGCAAGACATGGCCTTGCCTTTCAGGGCCTCTTAAAACGATATTTTGGCTAATCTTTATAACAGTATTGTGCAAAATGTGTGTTGGCCTGTGTCGGCTTAAGTATGGCCCTCCTTGCCATTAAAGGTTGATAGGGATGCTGGCTTCCAGCATCCCTATTTTATTGAGTTTACACACGCATGCACCTGCTATGGTTTTTATTTTTAGCCAGGAAGTCAAATGGAAATATTTGTTCCTAAGTTTAAAAAAAGTTGAAATACCCATTTTCAATATGCTAAAATATTTATTAGAATGATAAATATTTTAGCACATTGAAAAAATTATCAGTGATGGTGTTGACCCAAAAAGGTTTATGTGTGGGAGACTTTTGTGGAGAGAATTATTGATTGACTATTTGGTGTTGAACAGGCAGTGCATAAAGTTTTTATCAAATTTCAGAATCACGATGTACGGATTCAGGAGAACAGGGAGGCTTAAAAATGGCTCAATCTAAATGCCCTGACTGCGGATGTATGCAGTTGTATGTAAAAAATCCGATTGACGAATACGATATCTATGAGTTCGAATGCCGCGACGGCAAGGTCTGCTTCGAGGATAATCTGGATGCGGACGAATGCCCGGCATGTGTCCGGCCATCCGGATATTTTGAACTTTTTAGTCAAAATTATTAACAGCCCATACAAACTTTGGGCAATATGGATCAAAGGCAGATGTTGGTGTCAAAGTGTCGATGAGTAAGGCTGCTCATCCTGTGTAGGAAGATACATCATATTCTGTGAATCGGGTTGATCACAGATGATAAAACATAATGCTGTTTTTTTTTTAATCCAGATGACAATCTATAAGCAATTTTCTCTATTTCTGCTGGTCGTGTGACCGTTAGAGAAAATTGCAATCTTAATGGGCTGTGGCAGGCCCAAATTACTAAAGGAGAAATTCAATGAATAGTTGGAAATGCACGAATTGCGGGTATACATTAGAATCTGATGCACCGCCCAAGGAATGCCCGTCATGTAAAGAGCGCTGTGAATTTGTAGACAATGCATGTTACATACCCGATTGCAAGGACAAAGGCTCTGATGATAGAATCTGATGAAGAAATTAATCAGATATGGTATAGTTGATTGTATTAGCCGGTTGTCAATATAAGCAATATAGGTGACATC
>JAOZSB010000174.1 GCA_029939895.1 Desulfobacterales bacterium | reverse complement strand
ACATAATATCATACTCGATTATTCCCTGGCTGAAACTGGTGTTTTTCAACTTTGCAACACCAAGGCTCATGGGTCTTTTTTGGCCGGGTTTTTTTATTCCTACATTTAAAACCTTCAGGCCGGAATAATCCTCGACTTTTGCAGCATTATTTATTTCCCAGTCTTTTGAATCAAAGGGAATTATTTTGCCCTGTGGTATTATTGATGGAAGATTTGAACTTGAAAACCCGTTTGTTCCAAAAGCAAGTAATGAAATTGAAACTAAAATTACTAAAAATAGTTTTTTCATTTTATCCTCTTTTTTTTAAAAATTTTTATTTGATACTTATCCCCTTCATATCTTCAAACCTGGCTTTAACTGCCCAGCCAGTCCTGTCTTCTACATCTTCTGATACTGCAAACAATACTTCATTATCACCTTTTTTTAAGGGCAGAAAAACTGCATCATAAAAACCAACGGTTCCTAAAAATCTATAATCCCTTGATGAAAATTCGTCGCTTGCTTCACAGAGGATCTGGTTGTTTAAATAAATTTTTACCTTGTCGCTAAATCCAAAATTCATTTTTTTAACCTGGTCTGATTTTGATGAAATTACAACCCTGGCAAAAACAGTGTCTTTCCCCTTTTTAATTCCCTGGAGTACTGCAAGATTTGTTAAGCCGGATTTTTCTGATTTTAATTTTTTATAAACCAGGCCATGTTTTTCTTTTTTTGTCAATATTGTTTTGCCATCCAAAGATTTGCCATCAAAGGTATTTGAAACATCCCATGTTAAAATGCTTCCAGACTTTGCAACAGGTTCCGGCTTTGGTGTTCCTTTAATTTCTGGATTATCCATTGCCTTGACAGCAAAATTTGCAAACCATACCTGCCCTTTTAGATTAAGACCCCAAAGGCCAATTTTTCCGGTTTGTTCTTCCCGTTTCAGCTCTGCAGTGAAAGCAGGTTTTTCCATATCAACAATATAAAAGTCAGCCAGTTTTCCGGAAACAACAACCTTTATGTGCATCCACTGGTTAAAGTCATATTTAGTTGGTGCGCTGTATGATTCTCCATAATATAGCTGCCATGACGGAATATTATTGTAGACCGGCATATACTGGTTTGCGTCTGGGTCGCCAGAGTGATGACCGCGCATGTAAAAGTTTTCAAAGTTTGGTCCTTTTTGAGCGCGAAGCCGCAACCCTGCAAAGGTCCGTGTTTCTTTCATGTGAACATCATATTCTATTATTCCGTTTGTAAATTTTGTATCTTTAAGCATTGCCAAACCAAAGCCAACTGCCTTTCCTTCTTTTTTTACACCTAAAACCAAAGCCTTTTGTCCAAGATAATCTTCGGTTTTAGTGCCTCCAATAAAACTCCATTTGTCAGAATCAAAGGGAATTACTTCTCCCTGGGGGGCTATAATTGGTTTTTGAATATATGATTTTGCACATCCATTTATACTTACTGCAATGAAGGCAAAAGATAGAAAAAATAAAAGTGCGAATTTTTTTGTTTTCATCTTCATCCCTTTTTTTTTAAATAAAATTAAAAAATGGGATTGAAAAAAATTCAACCCCATTTTTATGATTTTGATTACTACAAAGAATTACTACAAAGAATTACTTCTTTGGATGGCACTTCTTACATGTATAAGGAGCCGCCTTTGTTTTATTCTTTTTGTTATATGCACGGTGACATTTTATACAATTGTCATGTACTGCATTTGCATGGTATTGCAGTTTTTCTGCTTTGGAAAGCCCTTTGGCTTTTTTGCCCTTTAGCTGGCCCGGTTTTGGATGACATTCAATACAACCCTGAACCGAATCACCTTCTTTTAAAGCTGTTAAAGGCGTACCCTTATCATCGTGGTGGCATTCACCGCAACCGATTTTGTAATCATTCACATGTTTTGCATGTGTAAAACTGGCAATACCTTTTTTATGCTTTGAGTAAGCCTTATTATCCATTTGGATAACATCTGGTACAGAACCAGCCATCAGGCCTGCTGCGCAAAAGAGAATTAAAGTAACCATGATTATGCTTTTCTTGCCCATAGTGTGTTTCACCTCCCTTCATAAGTAATTATTATTTAGTATTTATATATTTAACAGTAGTCCCTATAAATGTCAAATATAATAATATTTATTTTAAAATCAGATGGTTATATGCTATTAACTTTCCTCTTCATCCTCAACAAGAGGTTTTTTACCGAAAATCTTTGCCCCGATAATACTGATTTCATACAATATCATCAAAGGTAGGGCCATTAACACCTGGGTTACTACATCGGGCGGTGTTAATATTGCAGCAAATATAAAAAAGATTAAAAGAGCATATTTTCTGTTTGTTTTCAAAAACTCTACGCTGACCAAACCTATCCTGGCAAGGAAAGTAATAACCAGCGGCAGCTCAAAAACCAGCCCGAAGGCAAGGAGTAGTTTTGATGCAAAACTTACATATTCCTTCATCGATGGAAAGGGCTTGATAGACTCTGTTGCAAAACCCAGGAAGAACTTAAAACCAAAGGGAAACACAACATAGTAACCAAAAAGTGCACCACCGACAAAACACAGGGTGGACATGAATATGATCGGATAAAACAGCTTTTTCTCGTTTTCATAAAGCCCCGGGGCAACAAACTTCCAGAACTGGTAAATAATAACAGGCGAGGCAAACATAATGCCCGAAAGAAAAGAAACCTTTAAATATGTGAAAAACGCTTCTGGCAAACCCGTAAAAATCAATGTGTCGCCAGCCTCCATTACAACCATTAAGGGCCTGACAAGGATATCAAAAATCTTTTCCTTAAACGCATAGGAGATTGCAAAAAATACTGCCACAGCCATAAAGGATTTAATAAGCCTGGAGCGCAACTCTTCCAAATGCTCGGTCAAGGGAATTTTTTCATCATCTTCTGGAATTTTTGGTTCTTCTTCAGACATTTTTAACTTTCTTTCGTGTCGTTTACTTCTGTTTTTGCTGGATCATCAACCTTTGAATCTTTTACTTCCGTGTCAGTAGAGTCATTTACTTCTGTGTCATTTACTTCTACTTTTACTTCTTCTCCATCCTGATTCATTCCATCAAATGCTTTTTTAAGATCACTTAAATTTGATAGTGGTTCATCGCCAACATCAAGGGTTATATCTTCTTCCTTTTGAATCTCTTTTTCTACTTCTTCTTTTTTACTGTCCCTGCTGTCTTTGTTTTTCTTTTCATCTTCACCAAGACTGTACAGATCCTTTGTAATGGCATCATTTAAATTATCTTTAAAGTTCTCCATGGAATCCTTTGCATTTTTAATTTCATAGAGATCTGTTTCTTTTTCTATTGTTTCTTTAATTTCCCGTGTTGCTTTTTTGAACTCCCGCATACCTCTGCCAAGGGCCTTTGCAATGTCTGGTAGTTTGCTTGGGCCAAGGATAATAAGCGCAATCGCCATTATTATAAGTAACTCGGGCATGCTTATGCCAAACATTGATTATCTCCTTTGGTTTTTTATATTCAACCTGGATTCAAAATAAACTATAGTTTGTTTTTCATTCCTTAGTCAATCCAGGTTTTATTTTTTTTGGATAAACCCAGGGATCAACCCATTTTTATTTTTCTCTTTTTAAAACAAGAAAATAAAGAAAACCCCTGTGCTGCGTGTGGCCCGCTGCAATTTCCGCATACTTGCCGTTTCCCCAGAAAATATCTGCCCTGCCCGGCCCTCTAATGGCCCCGCCAGTATCCTGATTCATAACAAATCTGCCAAAGTCTTTCCATTTAATTATTTCATTATTTTCATCTACAACCGGTCTTTGTGTTATTATAAATGAAATTGCAGCATCAGGAGAAATTTTTCTGTCCGTTGCAATAGATCTTCCAGGTGTAAGGGGAACGCCAAGGCAACCCAACGGCCCGTAGTCTTCGTACCGAAAAAAAATATAACTAGGATTATAGTTTAAAACTCGTTTTACTTCGCCTGGGTTTTCCTGCAGATACGCTCGTATGCTCTGCATGGACATTTTTTCTTTTGGAATCTTTTTTTCTATTAAAAGCAGTTTGCCTATACTTTTGTACTGGTGACCGTTTTGCATATGATAGTGAACATTCAAAACATTTCCATTGGTAAGAAGTACCTTTCCTGAGCCTTGTATATGGAGAAAAAATAAGTCAATGGGATTATCTATCCAGCAAAAAACATCGGTTTGCTCGTGGATCACCCCTTCCTCTATTTTACTTCTTGGATAATAAGGAACAAGATTTTTTCCTTTTATTCTTCCTACTATCCGTTTTTTTCCATAGCTTTTTGAGAACTCAGAAAGGTTGACAGTAATAAGGTCCCTGGGTTTGCCATAAAGCGGGTATTTGAATTTTTCTGTTTTTTCCAGGCTGCCATTAAGCTCCGGTTCATAATAACCAGTGAAAAACCCCTGCCCTCCTGTGTCGTCGCCCTGGGATCTGTATACCTGATAATTATTTTTTATAAACTGGTTTAACTCTTCCTTTGACGGGCTGGTTTTTATAAATTCAAGAAACTTCTCAATGGAGACCTTCATTTCAGCAGGCGTATACTTATCATCACCAAAGGTGAATTTTCTATAGCTTACTACATCGCTGACATAGTCCAGGCTTTGCTGCGCAGACTTTTTAAGGTTTTCATAGGGGTTGTTTGCGGTATTCTGATTTTCATTTATGTCTTCAAAAAGCTCATCATAAAAATCTGGAAAATCATCAACATCGAGTTTTATAATTGCCGGGGGTTGTACTTTTTTAAAAAATGAGCAGCTTGAAAACAAACATGCCATTACTAACATTAGTGGCAATAATACCAAGGGGCTTTTTATAATATATTTTATTTTCATCAATGAAGGTCACCTGTAACTTTAAAGCGTAGACGCTACCAAAGGCGATCGGCCCATTTTTGAACGTCTTCTGTGTTTAGTCTGGTTTTTACTTCCACTTCACGAAGAATCCGTTTTTTTAATTTTTCTGCACTTTTCTGTAATTTTGAAAGCTGATCAAAATCATGTTTTGCCTTAAAAAAAGCAATATGCGATGGCTTTGCAATTTTGACTATCTTTAGTGTTTTTTTAACATAATCGGATAAGGACCAGCTTGGCTGCAAAAAACCAAACCTGTTAACCTGGCCGGAAGTAATATCAAATGCCGAATCAACCAGAATATCCAGATCAGAATCATGTGCATCATTATCCAGCGGTTTTGAGGAAGTAAAATAGAATGCAGCAGTTATTGTACTTAAAACATGCCGATTTTTATTCACATAGTTTTTAACTTTTTGCGGGATTCTTCCAGCATAAAGCGGGCTTCCAATAATTACAATGTTAAAGGGAGCAATGTTCAATGCTTCATCAAGTGGACGTATTTCAACGCGTGCCCCCATGGTTTCAAGTTTTTCTTCAAGGACACCTGAAATTTCAGCGCAAGTACTGCATTTTGTAAAATATGTTATAAGTACTTTTTTCATTATTACTCTGCTTTATAATCTCCGCTTTTTCCCCCGGATTTTTGCATCAGGCGAATATTGCTGATTTCCATGCTTTTATCAAAGGACTTCACCATATCGTAAATGGTAAGTGCTGCTGCGCTCACAGCAACAAGTGCCTCCATTTCAACCCCGGTTTTTCCTGCCAGTTTTGCAGTTGCAGATATGGAAATTGTACTTTTATCAGATTCAGAAACAGGAGTAAAATCAACAGAAACATGGGTAAGGTTCAAGGGGTGGCACATTGGAATTATATCGGAGGTTTTTTTTGCTGCCATTACCCCGGCGATCCTCGCGGTTTCAAGCACGTTTCCCTTTGTGCCGGTGCTGTTTATAACAGCCTGAAAAGCATCATTACACATGGAAATCTCACCACATGCAGTTGCTGTTCTTTGTGTTTCAGGCTTTTGGGTCACATCCACCATCCTTACAAAGCCCTTGTCGTCTATGTGAGTAAATTCTGCCATATTTATATAAAAAACTCTGTTTTGGTGGAAACCTCTGATTTAATTTCATTTAAGGTATCTGTAAGTGCAGGAATAACATTATCACGAATATCGCCTGCCACGGCAATAATCATAACATCATCACCAACCTTGATATCTACACCGTGGTTAATTTCAACAAGTATTTCTATTATACCCTGTCGCTTTTTATTTTTTTCTACGATTTTCGCAAGTTTATCCTGGTCAACCTCGATTTTAAGCCCTGAAACCTTCCTGCCGTCCCTTGATGTTTCGCGGACAATTCCATTGTGAAACAGCACCATTCCAGCATCTTTATAATTTGGATGGGCCTTGATTTTATCTCTGAACTTGTTTATATCCACTTTTGTTTCCTTTTTTTTAATAAACATGTAATCAAAAAAAAATTTAATTTCTTATTACTTATGATATAATTAACCGTTATAGAAAGTCAACTCTACTCTCATATATTCTTTTATATGAATATAATACTGTCAGGTCAAGATTATGTATTCTGATTTAATAAAAAATTTTGAAACAAAACGGAAAAATTTAATCAAAGATTTTTTCCTTGGCAATGAAGAACAAATCCCCCTTTCCTTTGCCATTATAATAGATTCTTATTTTTCTGAGGCCTTTGAAAAATTTAAAATTCATTCCTCAGATGCCTGCGCAACCTCCTGCACAGTAGTTGCGGTAAGTAACTTTGGAAGAATGGAACAGTGCTTTCATTCAGATTTGACGATTATTTTTTTGTTTGATGATCATGTTCCAGACTCAATAATATCACATGCAACAGAAATGATAAGCCCTCTTTTCAGTGCGGGGCTTGATGTTAATTTTTCATGCCAGACCATTGACCAGACCCTGGACCTTGCAAAAAAGAATTTTAACACACTTGTTTCCCTTCTTGATATTCGGTTTGTGGCCGGGGACCCGCTTCTTCATAAAACATTGCAGGAACGCCATCAAAAAGAAGTAGTTCAAATTGATAAAGACGGCATAATTGAGCATCTGATTTTAATAAATTCAGATCGGCAGGATAGATTCGGTGATGCAGCCAGTTTGCTGGAACCAAACCTCATGGAGGGAAAGGGCAGCCTGCGCGATTATCACACCATGCTCTGGATTGCAAAAATTATCCACGGGATTAAGCACCATCGGGATCTGGAGTATTATGGAGTCCTGTCCCACGATGAATATACCCTGCTTCGCCAGTCCCTTGATTTTATCTGGACGGTCAGGAACCGCCTGCAATATAAGGTTGAGCGGCTTTTTGATAATTTTCCCTTTCATCTTCAGGAACAAATTGCAGACGACATGGGATATCTGCCCGAATACGGACAGCTTCCTGTTGAACGCCTGCTTGGGGATCTTCACAGATCCATGAATCTGGTTAAACAGCTTTATAATCAGGTTTTATATGAATTTCAATGCAAAACAAAACCAGTTTCCAGCCAGGTAGTTTTAAAGTTTTCCGGCCTTATAATTTATCGAAACATGCTGAGTTTTGAATCACCGGAAGCAATTGTTAGAAGCCCGGCTTTAATGTTTCAGATATTTGAGGAAAGCGCGCGCCTGAAAATTCCCTTGACCGTTGAAGCAATAAGGCTGATAAGAGAATTTAATGACCTTGCAACACCTGATATTGTAAACTCGCGTGCAACAATTACTGCCTTTGAGCATGTGATGATGTCCTATAATTCTGGTATTGGTGTTTTATATGAAATGCTTCAAACGGGTTTGCTGACCATGATGATACCGGAGTTTGCCAACCTGGAGAACAGGATTCAATATAATGAGTACCATATTTATCCTGTGGATAAGCATACGCTTTTGACGCTCCAGACCATAAGAAGTTTTGCTTTTCCATCGGACACCGATGAAAACCATAACCAGAACCACAGGCTGTTTCTTGAGATTCCAAATAAAAAAACCTTGCTGTGGGCAGCACTTCTTCACGACATTGGCAAGGGAAACAAGGATACCACAGATCATTGTGATGATGGTGCACAGATTACGCATCTGATTTTAACACGGATGGGCCTGCCCTTTGCCGATATTGGCCAGGTTGTTTTTCTGGTGCGGGAGCATCTTTTTCTTGCACAGACAGCCACAAGAAGGGATATTGATGATGAGGAAACATCCTTTTACTGCGCCAGCAGGATCGAATCTGTTGACCGGCTAAAAATGCTGTACCTGTTGACGATTGCAGACTCCATGTCCACCGGCCCAAAGGCCTATTCATCCTGGATAACTTTTTTATTGAGAGATCTTTTTTTAAAGGTTTTAAGTATTATCGAAAAGGGAGAACTTGCAATAAAGGGTTCTGACCAGGAAATAAAAAAGAAAAAAGAATTTGTATTATCTTCTCTTTTGACTGACAGGGATAAGATAGATTTTTCAAAACTTTTTGATAAGTTTTCTTCCAGGTACCTTATAAAAACCCTTAAAATTGATATGCTGTATCACTATGAGCTTTTTCAGAATTTAAAAAAACGCAACTTTGTTTGGAAGTACTCCGAAAACCGAGAGTCAGATACACGGACGGTCATTATATGTGCAAAGGACAAGCCCGGGCTTTTTTCACAGATTACCGGTGTATTTGCCTTAAACGATTTAAATATTCTTGAGACACAGATTTATACCTGGAAAAACAGAATCGCCCTGGATATTTTTAAGCTCGACCCTCCACCAAACGCAGATGAAGAGGATTCTGTCTGGAAAAAAACAGAAGCAGACTTAGAGTCCTGTCTAAACGGCGACCTTGATCTTTCAGGCTTAATATCGGAAAAACTGCAAAAAACCATGGCTGACATCACCCCGGCCCAGGTTGACTCCCGCAATGTTCAAATTGATAATCAGGTTTCCAATTTTTATACCGTTATAGAAGTTTTTGTTCACAGCTTTAGCGGCCTGCTTTTTAGTATTTCAGAGGTTTTGTTTAAACTTGGGATAGATATTTCCGTTGCCAAGTATGGCCCAAAGGTTGACCAGGTTGTGGCTGTTTTTTATGTTCGGAACTTTCATCATGAAAAAATTTTTGACGATGAAAAGCTTGACCAGATTGTTTCAGAAATTCAAAAAATTCTACCCTAAATTGTTGTCGCCTGCACCCACTTTTTATTACTTGCCTGTAGTCTCAATTACTATAAGGTTTCAGTAGTGTCCCGTTAAAAATCGAATAATTTCAATTGGATTTGGGCACTA
>JAOZSB010000173.1 GCA_029939895.1 Desulfobacterales bacterium | reverse complement strand
AAACCGGACAGTTTATTTGCTCCAAAACCGGACAAAACTATTTGTTGCTAACATATAATTTTAATATAATTTAAAAATAATTGCATAATAAAGATAATTCGTCGAAAAATGGTCATTATAATACAAACTATAGTGGCTGCCATGATAGCATTCCAAAGCCATGCATCATGCAATTGGTAAAGATCCCGCCCGCAAGGGCTGGATCGACACAGATGGAACAGTTTTTTTACTGATTTAATATTATGATAATTCAATCTGCTCTGGCAAGTTCAAAGTCATGGCTAATCAAAAAAAAAGGAAGGCTCCTTTCCATGAGGGCAAGGGGCCACATTAAAATGAGGATGATTGTCAAGATTTCAGGGACTTGCCCGGTAAGGGCGTTTCGGGGCGTGGGCCAGGAACCAGAGAGGAAAATCATTGTTTGCAGACATACTGCTCGTTCCCAGCCCCAGAGGTCGAAATATAAAAGCCCAGGGTGAAACCCCGGGAAAAATGCATTATCGCTTAACCCCTGGCAACCTTATAAAGCTCATCAAAAATTTTTAGGGCATCTTTACCAAGAAGATTTTTTTTGACTGCTTCCCAGGCCGGGTTGGTATGCCCGAATGCCGTTGCAAGCGCTTCTTTTTCCTTTGATGTGGGGGTGTAGATTTTGACTCCGAGTTTGGCAAATTCCTTAACACAGAATTTCTTTGAGTTTTCGTAAAGCTTTAACTGCTTTTCCTGAATTTCTCTGAAGGCATCATAAAACTGTGTTTTTGTTTTTGGGTCAAGGGACTCTATAAATTCTGAATTTCCTATTGCCACCCACCCATCATAAACTGATTCGATTTCAGAAATTATTCCAAGCTCATTTCTAAGATCACCCGGCCCGGAAAAAAGCCCGGCAACGGAAGGATCAAGAGCGTCGTAGCGTCCCTTGCGGGCAGTTCTTGCGCAGGCTTCCCAGCGTACAGTAACGGGAATTGCCTTTGTCAGATCATAAAAAACTCCCAAACTTTTTGAGCCGGGAATCCTGAATGTAATTCCTTCAAAGTCCTCCGGGGTCTTTATGAGCTTTCCGTATTTCTTTGTGGAGGTTGCGGTTCTTGCACCAACAACATAGGGCATGAGTATTTTCAGCTTAAACCTTTGGGTCTTTGACATCACATGCCTGTCCCATAAAACAGAATTGAAAAGGCGCATGTATTCAGCCTCGCCCGAAGACCAGAAAGGGATGTTGAGAATATCAAACTCTGGAACCCGCGGCACCAGGTTTGAAACCGATAGTAAAGCACCCTGGGATTGATTAAATTTCACGCTGTTGGTCAGGGAGCTTCCAGTGCCATCAATTCCTTTGTCATGGATTTTCACATAGATTTTATTATTCGTAACCCTTTCTATTACCTCTTTAATTTCTCTATGGGCATGGGGGGTTGTCTCAAATTTTTCAGTGTCGTAGGGCGAGCTGAAAATAAAAACATATTTGGCAAGTTTTTCCTTGCGTGCTTCTTCATAGGCATCTTCCGCAAAGGCTGAACCGCTGTTTAATAAATGCACAGGAAGCAGGCTCATGCATGAGAGTCAAACACCTGCTTTTATGGATTGCTTTAAAAATGTTCTTCGTTTCATTGCACACTGCCCCTTTTCTTTTCGTGAATGATAGTCACACAAAAAAATCAACTCTGATATGAAGCCAGATATTTTAACGAAAATTAAATTTTTGTTTTGCCTGTTTTCTTTGAATATTTTTAAAATTTAACAGTAGCACCTGTCCCCAGGCAAGTCAATTTAAAAAAACAGGTAATTATAAGGGGTTAGAGCAAGATGGGCAGACTGGTATTTTCCCGGCGCAAAGGAAGCTTTTTGCGGGAGCTGTTTTTAAGAATTATTTTTACCAGACATCCGACCAGACATCCGATCAAACATCCGATCAGGCAACCGAACCAACCCTGGTTCGAAAGAGTACGTCTACCACGTTTCGGATGTATTGTTCGTCGGATATGCCGTCAATTGCTTCCTGTGGAAAATCGACTTTTGTTTTGAAATGTTGGGCAATTTCGCCAAAAAGGTTTACACGTTCATCCGGCTCAAGGGAGTCCCTTCGCATCAGGGATGACAGGGCAATTCCAGCCTCACGGGGGCTGACCTTCTGGCGCAGGCGGGCTGCAAGGTGCGGGTATTCTCGCAGAGAGTTGAATTTTCCGCCTACTATCTGATCAAAATCAGGCTCTGAAACCCTGTAATAGCGGATCACCACCGTGCTTGCGGCAATGTCTCCAAGCCGCTGGGAGTTGCTGTTCACAAGGGATGTCACACCGCCCACAAGGTATAATCCCGGCATTATATCCACAAGCCGTAAAAGATTGCGGATCGCCACCTGGCTGAACTTGAGCTTGAGTCCCTGCTCATCCATGACACGGATTCGCATCACCCGTTTTCCTATTGTCTGGCCCCGCATGAACCACTCAAAGACCATGCCGTATCCAAAACTTATGGCAAAGAAAACAATTAAAAATATTGCATTTAAAAAATCCGAGCCCAAAAACCCTGCAAGGGAAAGTACAGTGCCGATTATGCTTAATATACCCACGATAACAATAATATCGATCAGCCATGCAAACATGCGAATCACAGGCCCAGCCAGGGGAAAGGAGAAACTTATCCCTTCAGGCGTGGTCAGGGTCAGTATGTTTCGCGTGTTCTTGAGCATCTTTTTTTTGTCCTTTTACTTATTGTGTATTAAATTTGTAGTAATCCAAAAACTCTATTAATCAAGCGTAAATTAAGCTTCTTTGGTTTTCTTTTCTCTGCCGGAAAAAGTAAGAAAAAGTATCAGCAGTAAAAGCTGAATACTTCCCAGTGCAATTTTTAAGGAGTATGGCAGAACTGGCGCATGGAACTGAGAAAAAAATGACTCGATTATTCCGGCCCACACAAGAAATATTGCCAGCCCGATAACTATTGTAACCAGATCGCTGGAAATCTCCCGCAGCCTTCCCCTGACAGTCAGTGCCTTGTTTTTCCACCCAATAAGCGCACCGGCAAGCATGAAGCCTGCCTGTCCTGCAAGGAGTATTGATGGAATCTCCACAGACCCGTGGGGCAGAAGCCAGCCAAAAAGAAATACTGCCTGCCCGTCCAGGATGTAGTCTGCTCCAACCGCACCAAGGATTATTCCATTATAAAAAAGCATAAGTATTGTGCCGATGCCGTAGGTCATGCCCAGCGCCATTGTGTATATTGAAACCTTAATATTATGGGTCATCAAATATGACGAAAACGTTGCCATGCCTCCTGGCATTTTATCGTCAGGAACACTGGTTTCTTCCTTTGCGACCCGCTCGGATGGTGCTCCCTGGAGGTGGGAAAAGGGCATTATCACCGACTTTGAGTCGTAATCCACAATGATTGCAATGGTTCCCAGCCCCACGCCAAGGCAGGTGATGAGCAGGGAAACCCAGAACGCCTTTATCTGCCGCCGGAATGTCTGGGGCAGTGTTACAAAAAACCAGTTAATGGGCGACAACCGGTGTGCCTTTTCGCGGGTCTCATGAATTTCTCCAAAGGAGCGCGCCACAAGAGATTCAAGGTGCCTTTTTGTTTCCCGGTCAAAGGAAAAGGTGGAAAGCTTGGCAAGGTCGCTCGATGCCCGCTGGTACAGGTAGTAAAACCGCTGAACCGTTGCAAGATCAAGCTTGTCATCCGGGTTTGATTCCATCCTGTCGAGGAGCTTTTCAAGTTCGGCCCACCGGGGCTTCTCCTCCTTCATAAATTTTTTCAGGTCGATAATCATCGTATTTATAGAACCTGTCTTTGTTTGATTGAAATATATTGTGAAACAAGCTGTGCGCAAAGCCTCTCATTATCGAGAAGCCCCAGTCCCACACCGTTTCGTTTAAATGATTTTTCAAGCTCAAAAAGATTTTTCCACAGCATATGCCCGCCCAGATTCCTGTAAATATCTTCCGGTGATTCAACCTGGTCGCCTGTAAACAGCCGCTTTGCTCCAAAGGGGCGCATCATGTTCACAAGGGACAGATGCCGCTTGCCTATCACTGCCATGCCTGACTGGAAATCCTCGGACAAGACCGGATCATCCAGGCTGGTCAAAAAAATCAGAAGGCTGCGCCGACGGATGCGGGTTCCCATAAAGGTAAACAGCTCTGAAAAATCTGGGGCCGCAGGGGAGGGAGTCAATGTATACAGGGCATCACGGCAGGCATTGTAATGCGCCTTGCCGGTTTTTGCGCTGATGAACGTCCGAACCTGGTCATTAAAGGTTATCAGGCCAAAGTTATCTCCCTGGTTTTCTGCGGCAGCACCAAGAATCAACGCTGCTGTCACAAACCGCTCAAGAACGGTTGCGTCTTTTTCATCTGGATTATCATTACCCGCCAGTTTTTCCGGGTTTCTTGCGCTAAGGCGTGATGCATCAATTACTGCATAAATCTGCTGGGTCTTTTCAATCTGGTATATCTTGGAAATCGGCTGGTTTCTTTTTGCCGTTGCCTTCCAGTGAATGTCTTCGAGTGCATCACCAGACATGTACTCCCGGAGCTGCTCAAAGTCCCTGCCCTTGCCAACGCTACGCAGGGAATGGATGCCAGATCTGCTTTTCATTATTATGGCATTCAGGTTTTCCTTGCCTGTAAAAAGGTTTGGATAAACCCGCAGTTCCGTATGAATGGGAACCCTTTTGCGTATTGCCCACAGCCCCAGAACCGATGGTGTTTCAATGCAGCAGAGTTCTAAAATAAACAGCCCCTGCCGGATACCGGTTAATTTCCACGACATGCTGAAGGAGTCACCTTCCTTGCCAAGCACTGTATCTGCTTCTGGAAAAGGCGTTAATATCTGCTCTGGAAATGGAAAGCTGACCCTGATTTTAAAGCTTTTTGATTCAGGGCATTTGATCTGAAAAATCATCTCGCCTTCCCTGTCCCTGGAAAGCCTGACTATATCGGGCATTTCCGGGTTTACTTCCAGCAGCCGATCCTTTGATATCAAGGCATCTGCAATGGCAATAAATACGCAGACACCAGCAGCATTGTAGATAAAAAAAGACATATCCGGATAGAGCGCAGCAATGGCTGCCAATGGTATCAAGCTGAGTGCTGCCATAATGAGCAGCCTTGTATCTGGAACAATCATGGACAACCTACCTTGGTACTGCAATCTGGGATAGTATTTCTCTTATTACTTCTATTATGGAAAGACCTTCGATTTCATACTCTGGTCTCAAAATCAGCCGATGCTCTAAAACTGGTACGCACAGGGCCTTTATGTCATCGGGTGTGACAAAATCCCGATCCTGAATCGCAGCGTGCGCCCTGCTTGCCAGGAGAAGTGCCTGTGTTGCCCTTGGCCCTGCCCCGGCCAGTATGCTCTGGTGCGTCCGTGTCATTCGGATGATGTCTACAATATAGCCCACCAACTCATCCTGTATGGTTATTCCCGTGAGGGCGGTGCGCAACTCTGCAAGTTTTTCTGCCGTTAGTATTGCTTCCACGGCCCCGCTTGCAAGGGTTTCCTCCGGGGATGAAGTGCCCAGCATCCGTGAGGCAAGGCTTAGTTCCTCGTCCCGGCTTGGGTGATCCATGTTTACCTTTAAAAGAAAACGATCCTTCTGCGCCTCCGGCAGAGGATAGGTTCCTTCAAACTCAATTGGATTCTGGGTTGCAAATACTGTAAAGTTTTCAGAAAGCGTGTGTGTATTCCTGTCGATTGTGACTGTACGCTCCTGCATGGCCTGCAATAACGCTGACTGGGTCTTTGCTGGTGCGCGGTTGATCTCATCTCCCAGCAGAAAGGTTGTAAAAACCGGGCCTTTCACAAGAGCAAATTTGCTTTCCTTCATATTAAAAACGTGGGTTCCGGTTATGTCCGTGGGCATCATGTCGGGTGTGAACTGAATTCGTTCAAAATGGCTGCCAAGGATATGGGCAAGGGTTCGCACCAGCAGCGTCTTTGCAACACCCGGCACACCCTCAATCAATACGTGGCTCCGGGTAAAAATTGCGATCAGGCAAAGATCAATAACATGATCCTGACCTATTATTACCTTTGCAATTTCCGATTTTGCCTGCGCCAGCACCTGCTTTAATTTCTCGGTAGAATTTTCCATTTTAAATTTTCCCTCTTTACTTTTTCTTCGATATCTTTGTTAAAATAGCATTGTATGTATTGACCGGGTTTGCCGTTGATGCTTCAGCACCCGTTATTTCTATTATGTCTTTTTCCATGTCTGCATTGACTGCACTGGATTTTTTAAGTTCGGAAACACAGACATTTATTAAATCTTTTTCTGGAATATTCCTTGTAAGGAGGCTCACCAGCCCCTGCACGGAATCTTTTTCAGAACGGCTGTCATTTTTTGTCCCATATTCCTGATCCTGCAAAGGAGCCAGGGGTGACGAACTCATCCAGATATAAAGCCCGGCAACAACAAGAAATGCAAAGGCAATCTGAACAAGGCCATACCGTTTTATAAGCCCGGCCACCCCCTCGCGCCTTGCTATACCCAGGTGCTTTTCGTCAAATACTACCTTTGCCTTGTTTCCTGTAAACCACTTGAGCAGGGTTGGCCATCGCTCGCTTCGCATGGCTTCGTTGCTGAAAAAATATGAGTCTGCCGAAAGTACTATCGTGCCTTTACCAAGCTGCCTTTCCACGATTGCAGGCTTGCCACCAAACCTGTATAAAACCTGCCATGCATCATCAAGCTCGGCAAAGTACAGGCTGGAGTTCCATGAAATTGATTTAGGGAGCTTGCCTTTATGCTTGTGATCCCTGAAAGCACGGAGTCCTCCCTTGCCCTGGGGCAGTCGGTCATAGACGAGTCCTATTACGGCTGAAAGTTTTTTTGTGGGCTTCTTGCCCTTATCAACCTTGTCCTTATCAACTTTGTCCTTATCAGGCTTGTCCTTATCAACTTCGATCTCATCAGCTTTAGTCTCATCAGCTTCATTCTCACCAACTTCATCCTTATTAACTTCATCCTCATTACTACTTTCAGGAGCGTTTTTTTTCTTTTCTTCTTTTTCGTCTTCGTCAAATAGTTCGTAATTAAATGATCGTTGTGGAGTTAAGGCGACAACAAGTCTTGCACCGGAGCGAACCAGATCCATAAGCGATTCAAAGGATTTTGCTTCTGCATTTTTTGGGTTTAATGGAGTCGAACCTAGTAAAAAATAGGTTGCATCCGGGTTTTTTTCCATCCTGTACATTGGAGAATAATTTCGCTCGGCACTTATCCATCTTTGTCCTTCCAGGGCCTCAAACAATACTTTTGTACCAAGGGGATCTGCACGCAGGGAGGAGTATGGCGGGTATGTATCGCCCATGGAAAAGCGTTCCAGGAAAAGCTGTGTGATCCCTATGCAGAAGATTAGAAGCAGTGCAGCTCCTGCTATATAATTTTTTTTATAGGTTTGCGGCAACTGCCTTTATCCTTTTCATTGTATTTTCAAAATTTTTTATTTCTTCTTCTTCTATTGAATGCATCCCATACCACACCCTTTCAAACACCTTGACTGTCTCGGCAAATAATTCCGGAAGCTCGGCAAGGGAGTGCGCCCGCCGTTTAAGCTCGTTCTGGTAGTCAAGATTCGATTTAAAACGAGCAATGGTGATGATGTGTTTTTCTGACAAACCCGCAAGGATGGAGAGATAAAAGGCTCTGAGGGCAGACCTGAGATCACCTGCCTTTAAAAAATCTGCTGCCATACTCAGCCAGCCGTCAATTGGAAGGTCGTCGGCATTCAGGTTTTCATCGTTAATATCCACAGCACTGACTGCTGGTGCAGCCTCAATGTCTGATGCCCTGTTTTTCTTTGTCCTGTATGCTTTGAAAGCAATAATGGCAGCCCCGACAATGGCGATGAAAATCAGGATATAATAAAAATATGTAATCAGCTCAAGCCCAAAAAAACCCGAACCCCTGGAAGTGCCGTCACTATCGATTGAGGAGCCTTTCTTAAATAATCCGTCCTTCCATTTTTTAAACTTTTTATACCATTCTCCCAGCTTAGTAGTTACCGGTTCAAAGGCATTAACAATCCAGTCATTAAGGGATTTCATTGGCCCGGGCAGCTCAAAGTCGTAGGTATCTTCCGACCTGGGCAAACGCCACTGGAACTCCCTTTGTTTCAGGACGTTTTCTATCTCAAAGTCAAGTTCTTCCGATGAAATTCCTGGTGATGTATCCTGGATTGATGTTTTTCGGATCTGGTTTGTATCAATTTCTTCGGCATTTGATATTGAAGTAAAACTGCAAGTCAGGACTGCCGCAGTAATTACAGCGACCATGGCGAATTTGTTTAAGCCTGCTAAAAGGTCATGCCCGGATTTGCGGGACTTGCCGTGGAAACACCGCAAGGCATAGGCCACCTTTAATATGGGATCTACGCAAAGGTAAATCAGCCCGGCAGATACAGCAACAAGAGTGGAGTTGAAAACATACCCGCCACTCAGTGAAAAAACAGTATCAATATCAAACAGGGTTTTTAACAGATTGGGAAGCATGAATATCGCCGCCCTCAGGTTAATAAAGACAACCAGGCCAAAAATGGCGACTGTGATTATAATTTTTATGTTCTGCCCCATGTCCATGATACCGAGCCGCCATGCTTCCTTCATGTTTGTTCTGAGTCCGGTTTCCGTGCTTTCACAGGAAAGGATGGTAAAGTTTTGAAAAAAAGCATAGAAAACAGCAAAGGGAAAAATAAAAATTGTTGCAAAGGGTATGATAACCAGGCCGAGTCCATGAACAAAGGTCTGGCTTGAAACCATGGTAATGAGTTTTTTGAATGTCATTTTTTTTGGTTCTGCGCCTGTCAGCCCCTGGAGTATCAGGCCGGAGAAAAATGCCTGCCAGAATTTCATCCATATAAACAGACATGCAAGCCCCAGAGATGCTGGTGCCAGGTTCTGATGAGCAAGCCCGCTTCTGCTCATATCCGCAAAAAAGTATAGAAAACCAAGAACAAAGGGGAGTGTGCCTGCAAAATAATATGTCAGCAGGTGCATGCCGGAAAATCTTAGAATCTGTATAGACTCCTCAATAGTATCAAGCGCACCAATTTTTCGAATTTCTTTTCCCAAAATATCACCAAAAAATTCCCAATAAACCTAAATGTTTTGTCGAAGCCAGGTGCCTGGTTTATCCCTTAGGTCTGGTTATGAAATATGCAAAACAAACTCCCAATAAACCTAAATGTTTTAAC
>JAOZSB010000172.1 GCA_029939895.1 Desulfobacterales bacterium | reverse complement strand
TGGGTCAAATTTGCATTGTCGTTGGGGGTCATTTTTAGGTTGACGTTACGAGGGGAACGAGTAGTGTCCTTTTTTTGCACAGAAAGTACCCTTTTTTAAGTAATATAGAAGTCCAACAGATATTAAATTATTTAATTGAAAGTTTTTGTTATTTTAAAACTAAAAATGAATCTTATTTTGGATGGGGAAGTTTATCAGTAAATGTAAATCATAAGCAGCCTATACCCATTATTACATGTTATGCATTGCTTGCTCTATATGGAGTTCACTATTGTAATTCAAGACTCTCAAAGCTTTTTGAGCTATCACTGTTATGGTTATTGAAAGTTCAAAAACCTGAAGGCTATTGGGAGGAAGGAAGTGATTACTGTACTAATATGTTTATTATATGTGCACTTTCTGAAATAAAGAATGGATATAAACAGAATCGAATGCTTTCAAATTGTATCCAAAAAGCACTGGATAATGCAAAGGAGTTTTATAATGCAACAGGCTCAGAGTCTGTACCTCAACCTTCAAAGCCATTTTTCTATATTATTGCAAAATATTTAGGAATAAATATCATGAAATATGATATACCAGATAATCCAAAATTTATCCAGGATTATAAGTGTTCAAATCGTGTTTATGGTGAAGAGAATTTTTCATATCAAAAAAGTTCATTATTATATTACTTATTTTTAGCTACAATTGATGATACTTTTTATGAAGAACACTATGCAGAAACAGAAAATTTTTGCAAAATAATCCTTAGCGATATAAAGGATAACGGTTTTTGGAGAATTGAAGATCAAGATGGAGATAAAGATTGTGTTTGGCTTACATGTGATGTATTAAATACTATAATTAGTTTAGGACAAAAAAGATATTGGCAGACCCACTCATATTATAATGACATTTGTAATTATACATTTGATTTTCCATGGTATATAAAAGCTATTCAAGCAGCAAAGTTTTTACTAAAAGCGAGAAAACCTTTAAACACAACTTTAAAGACTTATAGAAATTGGTTTTCTGATTACAATTAATTATCGAAAGAAATATCATTAAAAGACATAAAGTCTTTTATAAGCGGACAATCTATCATTTCGCCATCAAATTTATCCTGAAAAAACCTTACTACTTCTATATAATCTTCATTTTCCAGGTCTGTATCCAAAAGTTCGATTTCAGAAGAAATACCGTAATTTATTATATCTTCAACAGTAAATTCGATGATTATTTTTTTGTGCTTAAGCGTGTAAACAACACCAGATTGTCTTCTGACTTCAGCAAAACACTTTAATCCAAGAGAATCAATAAAGTCCATAGCTTTAGCTTCATCGTCAAATATTTCTATTTTGGATCCAAAAATATTTTTAATAAAGACAAAACCATTTACTTTGATAGAATTATATCTTGAGTATAGCAACTTGGAAGTATCAGAAAATTTCCTATACCGAATAGTAGCAAGACCTTTTCCCCATAACTCACCTGGTTTTTTAGGATGATAGTAATTATCTGAAAATTGAAATCTTTGTTTTTCCTTTGCGCCTAATTTCTCAACTTGACGTAAAACACTATTCAGTGATTTGAGTTTAAATCGAATTTCATACATCGCAGCACTCTCTAAGTTGAGATAACATACATATTTTTCCTGTACCCATTTTTTACAAATACCCTAGTCTCAACAGTTTGTTTGCTATAGATATTTTTTTCTTGCTTTCAAACATCCAAAAGCATGACATTACTGCCTTAGTATATATGCCACATTTCGTTCAAACGAATATTAAGATATTATAACACAAAAAAAACAAAAGATCAGCAAAAACCTGCGACCTACATGCCGCAGCATTTCTTAAATTTCTTACCGCTGCCGCAGGTGCAGGGGGCGTTTCTTCCTGTTTTTGTTTCCTTGCGTTTTATTGGGTCTTTTTTTGATGGTTCTTCGCCGTGGGAGAATACAAGGTCTTGTTCTTCTTCTTCATGCATCTCGTCAATATCGCTGCTTTCCTGTATCTCGATTCTGAACAGGGTTGAGATGGTTTGGGATTTTATTCTGCGGATCATGTCGTTGAACATGTCAAATCCCTGTTTTTTGTAGACGAGAAGCGGATTTTGCTGGGCGTAGCCCCGAAGTCCGATGCCTTCCTTCAGGTGATCCATGGACAGGAGGTGATCCTTCCAGAGGTTGTCTACACTTTGCAGGATAATAAAATGTTCAAGCTGGCGGCAGTATTCCAAGCCGATTTTACTTTCTTTTTCCGTGTATTTTTCAAGTGCTTCTTTATAGATAAGGTCGCCTAACTCCTGGGCCTCCATTTGATTTAATTCATCATCGCTGGCGGATAGACGGAAAGTAAATACTTCAAAAACAGCATTACTGATCGCCCTTGGATTTCTATCTTCGTTCTGGTTGGCATCGCCTGCATTTGCATATGCGATTTCATCGGCAAGGTCGCTTACCATGTCTTCAACAGCGGATTTCAGATCATCGCCACTCAGTGCTTCCCTGCGCTGGCGGTAGATTACTTCACGCTGCTGGTTCATAACATCATCATATTCAAGTATCTGCTTCCTGATGTCAAAGTTGTGTCCCTCGACCTTGGCCTGTGCGTTTTCAATGGCCTTGCTGATGAGGGAGTGTTCAATTGGTTCGCCTTCGTCCATCCCAAGGCGATCCATGACCTTTGTTATGCGCTCACCACCAAATATTCTTAAAAGGTCGTCTTCCAGGGCAAGGTAGAATCTGGATGAACCAGGGTCCCCCTGTCTTCCAGAACGGCCCCGCAACTGGTTGTCGATGCGCCTGCTTTCGTGGCGTTCCGTACCAATTATGTGAAGCCCCCCAAGCTCTGTAACACCTTCGCCAAGAACAATATCAGTTCCACGTCCAGCCATGTTGGTGGAGATGGTAACACTCCCCTTTTGCCCGGCCATGGAGACTATCTCTGCTTCTTTTTCGTGATGTTTTGCATTAAGAACCGTATGTGGAACGCCTTTTTTCTTCAGCTTTTTTGCTATATATTCAGAAACATCAATGGACACAGTACCAACAAGGGTGGGCTGTCCTGTCTTGTGGAGTTCAATTATTTCCTTAATCGCTGCGTCGTATTTTTCATTCCTGGTTTTGTAGATTGCGTCTGGATAATCCATCCTGACCATTGGCAGGTTGGTGGGAATAACGGAAACGTCAAGGTTGTAAATCTTCTTGAACTCTGCTGCCTCTGTGTCTGCTGTTCCTGTCATGCCGGCCAGCTTGCTGTACATACGGAAGTAATTCTGAAAAGTAATTGATGCAAGGGTCTGGTTCTCGTTTGCTATCTTGACCTTTTCCTTTGCTTCGAGAGCCTGGTGAAGCCCGTCGCTGTAGCGTCTTCCAGCCATCAAACGGCCCGTAAACTCATCTACTATTATTACTTCTCCATCCTTTACTATATAGTCAACATCCCGCTTAAACAGAGTGTGCGCCTTGAGTGCCTGATTGAGGTGATGAACTATTTCCACATTTTTGGGATCATAGAGGTTATCCACGCCAAGGGCCTGTTCAGATAGTGCCACGCCAGCCTCTGTAAGTGCTGCGGATCTTGCCTTCTCGTCTATGGTGTAGTCAGTTTCGTTTTTAAGTTTTGGTATAACCTTGTTCACGGAATAATAAAGGCCCGTCGATTTTTCTGCGGGCCCGGATATGATAAGGGGTGTTCTGGCCTCATCAATTAAAATACTGTCAACCTCATCTACAATTGCAAAGTGGAGTTCGCCCTGTGCAAGAGATTCCTTGTGGAACTTCATGTTGTCACGCAGGTAGTCAAAGCCGAACTCATTGTTGGTGCCGTAGGTTATGTCGGAGCTGTATGCAACCTGCCGTTGTTCATCATCCATATCGTGAAGGATGCTGCCGACACTCATGCCGAGAAACTTGAAAATTTTGCCCATCCATTCAGAGTCACGGCGGGCGAGGTAGTCGTTGACCGTAATAACATGCACGCCCCGTTCCGTGAGGGCGTTGAGGTATGCAGGAAGGGTTGCAACAAGGGTTTTTCCTTCACCTGTCTTCATTTCTGTAATCTTGCCCTGGTGAAGAACAATTCCACCAACTATCTGGACATCAAAGTGGCGCATTTCAAGAACACGCTTTGAAGCTTCACGCACCGTTGCGTATGCCTCTGGTAAAATATCATCCAGGGCCTCCCCTGCTTCAATGCGCTGCTTGAATATCCCGGTCTGGGCTGCCAGTTCTTCGTCGCTCATTGCCTCCATGGAAGGCTCAAGGTTGTTAATCTGCCCGACCAGGGGAGCCAGCTTATTTAGTTCACGATCATTTTTACTTCCAAACATTTTTGTTAGAAAATCGAGTACCATTTTTTTTTCCAAACCCTCTTTGTTTTTTTTTGCAAACCCTGTTTATATTTTGGTTTAAAAATTTGTTTAATTATTTCCAGGCCCTTTAAAGCTTCCCAAAAAAAATCCTCTGTATATTGTTTTTCATGGCCCATCTATCAAAATAAGCAAAAATTCCCTTTAAAAACCTGCATCCCTGTTGTAATATAAGGAATGGATAAAAGAGCAATAACCCTGGCTGACTGTAATAATTTTTATGTATCCTGCGAGCGGGTGTTCAACCCAAAGCTTCGCGGGCAGCCTGTTGTTGTGCTTTCCAACAACGACGGGTGCGTTGTAGCCCGCTCCAACGAGGCAAAGGCATTAGGCATCCCTTTTGGTGCGCCAACATTCAAGTTGAAGGACGCAATTCAGACGAATGGCGTAAAAGCCTTGTCTTCAAATTATGCATTATACGGCGACATGTCAAGACGGGCGATGGAAACCCTTGCTGGTTTTGCCGCAGATATTGAAATCTATTCCATTGACGAGGCCTTTCTTGACCTGACCGGTTTCAGGGATATTGACGGGTATTGCCGAAAAATGCGCCAAACCGTGCTGCAATGGACAGGAATACCAATCTCCATAGGAGTTGCCCACACAAAAACCCTGACAAAAATCGCAAACCGTACTGCAAAAAAAATTGCCAGATGCAACGGGGTTCTCAACTTTACCGGGGACTCGCCATACCTCGACAAGGCTCTGGAAATGACCCAGGTGGGAGATGTATGGGGGATCGGCAGACGATATGGAAGCTATTTGCGAAACCACGGCATCACCAATGCATTGCTTCTTAAACGCGCACCAGAGCGCATTATCCGGCCCAAAATGGGGGTCATGGGGCTTAGAACCGTAGCAGAACTTAACGGCACCCCCTGCTTTGACCTTGAAAACTCACCCAAATCTAAAAAAGGGGTCGGGGTTTCCAGAACCTTTAAACACACCGTAGAATCACTGTCAGAGCTGCGGGAAGCCCTTGCAAGCTATACTGTCAGGGCTGGTGAAAAGCTCCGAAAGGACGAACTTGCAGCCAGCGTGGTGACTGTCTTTGTTCTTACGGATCGTTTTAAAACCCAGGAGTACTACTATAATTCCGCCAGCGTCCGGCTTCCATCACCCACCAACAACACCGGGGAGCTTATAAAATACGCTGGTCAGGGTCTGGAACAGATTTTTCGGGAGGGCATGAAGTTCAAAAAAATCGGGGTCTACCTTACAGAACTCGTCCCCGGCACAACCATCCAGGCTGGTCTTTTTGATACTGTTGACCGAACCAGGGTGAAAAAACTTATGCAGACACTGGACAACATCAACCAGCAAATGGGCTCTGGTGCGTTACAGTATGCTGCAACCGGGCTTTCGAAATCTCCAGGCTGGCAGACCGTCTTTAAAATGCGTACACCATCATATACAACAAAATGGAATGAACTCCCCCTGGTTTTATAATAACTAGCAATATGGCATCCACCCCACTATTCCAAACTTTTTTTTTCCCATTAAACTCATTTTTTTCTTGATATTGCTAATTTTTTTTGCAACAAAAGAACTACTGGTAACAGCTATCATTTTATCATATTGTGCGTAAAGTTTTCCTTTATATGCGCACTCGACATTACAATTTAGAGCAATTATACACTGAATATAGTAGCAATAATTGTCCTAATGAGAGCCTTAGGGCAATATTAATTATGAGAAAAATCATATTTACAGCATTTTTTATAAGCTCAACACTGCTTGCATTCCAATGCCTTGCTGGTGACCCCGTAAAGATAATCGTTGGAGAGTGGGCACCATACATGTCAATGGAAATGGATTCCCCTGGCATTGCCACAAAAATCATAGAAAGAGCCTTTAAAACCCAGGGGATGAGCGTAGAATTTGAATTCCTTCAATGGAGCAAATCCCTGGAAGCGGTCACCAGTGGCAAGGCCGTTGGCGCTGCACTCTGGAGAAAAACATCAAAGCGGGAAAAAGAGTTCTTCTTCTCCGACCCTGTCATCCATATCAAATACCTGGTCTGCTTCAGGAAAGAAAATCCCATAAAAGGGAACCGATTTGATGACTTTAATAACATCACAATCGCAGTCACAAACTCTATGGACTACGGCCTGGATCTAAAAAAGGCACTGCAAAAAAAGAAATTCAAGCTTAAAAGAGGTTCCAGCGACACCGTCAACATCACGGCACTGCTCAAGGGAGAGGTTGATGGAATCATTATCGAGGAGATGAGGCTTAATAAAATAATACTTCCAAAAATTTCAGGCCTGGACGCAGATAAACTATCCAGCAATCCAGACCCGATTTATTCAATACCCCAACACCTGATCTTCCCAAAAAATCAAAAGGGAAGCAAAAACCTGACCCGCATTTTCAACAGGGGACTGAGGCAAAAGTAAGCTACTCGACTTTGTAGCCACCCTGTTTCCAGGCTTTGATACCGCCGGGATAACGGAACACGTTCTTGTAACCCAGCTTGACGGCCCATGCTGCACCGTTGTGGCTCCGTGTACATTTTACAAAACCGCAGTATATTACAATCACCCTGTTCTTATCAGGCCCAAGCAGTTTTATGTAGTCGTCCCTGGTTTTGCCTTCTGTCAGGGATGTGTCCCATTTTTCCATGTCTGGAATTGGGAACAGGATTTGAACAGCACCAGGAATGTGGTTTTTTTGATAGCTTGCTTCATAGGGCATGGTATCAACAATCAACATATCCTTAGATTTATCAGCCCACTCTTTAAGCTCCTGGGTTGTCACAAGGCTGTACCCGCCCTTGACGACTTCACGTGCAAGCTTTACTGCCTTTGCTTCAAGTTCAATCTCTTTTTTTCCCCAGCACCATGCTGAAGTTCCAAAACCTGTAACAAAAAAGATGCATAATAATACTGTAACTGCCCTGGTGATAATAATTCTTGTGTTCATTTTTTTTCCTGACAAATATGGGTTATAATTATTGAGTTGAATAAAATTGGCCTGACAAAGAAGTTGGCTATTTTTTAGTTCCTGTAGAAAAATGTTCAATTTTGTTCAAGTTCAAGGCGGTCTAAACTTTCAATCAAACGCTTAAAATTGGATAAAGAGGGCTATTTTTCCACGGGAAATAAAAAGAAACCTTATCGCCCCACGTTAATGGGGCAATAAGGTTTTGAAGAACATGTACTGCTAACTCAAGGTGAACTACTATAATATGGTTTATTTAGCTTTAAACAATATATTCCGCAGTATAACCACGGTTAATTAGAATTTGTTACTCTGGTCAATAGCACAGCTTTCATGTTTCATATATTTGAGGGGCATCCTGTGAGTTCATTTATAATGCAGTCGTAAATGCTCCACAGAATTTAATTTTTTGACCAAAGCCTTGGTTTAAAACTCAAAAAAAACTGATCTTTGTATATAACGCCATCCAAAAAGATATGCTGCACCGCCGAGCATGACAAAATCTCTGTAAAGTGCCAGCCTGAATCCGGCATGGCTATCAAGCTCAACCCTTGAAAAGCATCCGCAATCTATTTGCAGATCATTAAGTATTCCAAACCAAAGAACAAATAAAAAAAATACCAGAAGCCCGGTGATGATGGTAAGGCTTCCTTTGAGGTCAAACAAGAGTGCTGCACCTGCTATGATTTCAATGGCTGGAATGCCGATGGCCAGCGCCTTGATGACTTGCCCGGTAAGTAATTCAGATGAAAATTCAGGCACAAGCCCATAGCCGTATATTGTTGATGCAAATGTATCCACGTCTAATAATTTTACGATACCTGCCCAGAGGAAGATAACACCAATTACTCCTCTGACAACCCTGTATGACCAAATGGAAAGTGCGACACTTAAAACTTTGTTTTGGGCCAGCTTATATGCAGTCGCCGTTTCCATGGTAAGATCATATGGGAAAACAAAAACCTTGTCCAATTCAAAGTTTTTATACACCAGAAGGATTTGTATTGATTTTTCCTATAGCATACTATCCCTGTAGGACTACCCCCACAGAAAACAGGAGGCTGAATACCAGGGAAAACATGGCGGTTTGACCAAGGATGGGATTGAGTTCCCTGCCACGGGTTATTGCGACCTTTTTCATTAGACCCGCACCCATTGGAAGTGTAATAAGGGGCAGCAGGATAAACAGGCTGAATGCGTGAGTTCCCCAGAGAGCCACGGGAATTAAATATGAGACAGAAAACAGGACAAAATATTCAGCACAGGCTCCACTTTCTCCCAAAATCACTGCCATGGTGCGCTTGCCAACCTTTGAATCGGTTCCAATATCCCGCAGGTTGTTTACAATCAGGATCGCCGTGATAAGCAGACCAGGCGGTAAGGAAAAAATTAAAACCAGGGTGTTGATCTCCAGAGCCTGAACATAATAGGTTCCGCAGACAGCCACAGGCCCGAAAAATATAAAGACAAACAAATCACCAAGACCGTGGGAAGCCAGTGGATATGGGCCTCCGCTATAGGCAACTGCCGAGATGATGGATGCGGTTCCAATGGCAACAACGGGCCAGCCGCCCCTGTATATAAGGTACACACCAAACAATGCCGCAAACATGAGAGCAATCACCATTGCAGCAAAAACCTTTCCAGGTGCAATCAATCCGCTCTGGGTTACACGCACCGGGCCTAAGCGTTCCTGGGTATCGACACCTTTTTTAAAGTCAAAATAATCATTGGCAAGGTTTACCCCGACCTGTAGAAACAACGCCCCGGCAAGGGCGCACAAAACTGCTGACGCATGAAAACTCCCATCAGCAAAGGCCGCAGCAGCACCAACCGCCACAGGCCCAACCGCTGCGGGCAGGGTCTTTGGCCTGAATGCAAGCATCCAGTTTTTAAATCTGTCTGACATTATATAGTCCTGAAATTATTTTTTTACTATTCACTAAAATTTATTTTTTGCGGCTTTGTT
>JAOZSB010000171.1 GCA_029939895.1 Desulfobacterales bacterium | reverse complement strand
TTCTAAATATCTACAACTCTTTCATATTTCGTTGTGGGCAGTAAATAAACTCATAAGCTGGTCTGCCCATGGCAGTTTGTTAAATAGGCGAGTGTTTGTCAATTGAAAAAATCAAACCTGTTTTGTTAATTCTTTTTGCCCCAGTTTTATGTTGAGCATGAATACGGCTCCTCCTATGAAGGCGGTCAGGCTGCTTCCTAAAAACAGGACAGGGCCAAGCTTTTCAAAAAACAGCCCGCACACAAAAATTCCAAACATGAGACCAAGGCCGTAGGAGATTGCGTTATTGACAGCCTGACCAATGGTTTTTGATGTACTTGGTGAAAGCTGATCAATATATAATACGCTTGCCATGTGGAATGTTCCGTAGGTGACAGCATGGAGAGTCTGCAAAAGAAGTATTGATATTGCTGACTCGGCAAAATACAGCCCAAACCAGCGCAGGGCTGCTATGAAAAAGGAGAAAACAAGAACCTTTTCATAGGAAAAGCCCTTAAATATTGCTTCTGACTTTAGCATCACAATTATTTCACAAACAATGGCAGCACCCCATGTGATGCCGATAAACCTGCCTGGAAAGCCCATGTTTTCGAGATGTATGGAAAAAAACCCATAGTATGCGCCGTGGCTTGCAAGCATGAGAAAAGCACTGAAAAGAAAAATTATTACTTTTTTATCTGCCAGCAGTTCCCCGGCTTTTTTCATGGAAGTACTTTTGGGGGGCTCGGCATCTGGTATCTGGAACGATAATAAAACTCTGATCAAAGAAATTCCAAGGATCATCGGGATGACAATCCAGGCAGATGTCAAGTCTATCAGCCAGCCTGCGGCAAGGGCGATTAAAATAAAACTGAGTGAACCCCACGCCCGTATTTTACCGTAATCCACAGGGCTTGAATTGTTGTTTTTATCCCCAAGTATCTGCATTGTAAAGGTCTCCAGAAAGGAGATTATGGGGGAGTAAAATATTGAGTATAAAATTGTCACCAGTATAATTGAAACAAATGTATCGTAATGCAGAAATAATGACCAGATCAGTGCGCTGGCACAACTGCACAGAAGGAAGACTTTTCGTCGAATACCGAACCTGTCGGCGATAATTCCCCACAAAATCGTGGAAATAATAAAAACAAGGGAGCGTGTTGCAGATATGGTTCCAATTTCTGCACCTGAAAGTCCAAGCCTGTAACAATAGAGATTAAAATAAGGCAGCATCACTCCCATTGCGCCAAAATAAAGGGAGTACATGCCTGCCACCACCATCAGATCTTTTTTTCCATCAGCTATATTCATGACATGTTAGATACGCCAGATTTATAAAAATGGCAATCTTGTTTATATGTATTTAAGGTTGGGCTTTACAAAACACCGTCAATTAACTAAAATATAAAAGTGTTGTCAGGAAAATTTTTGATAAAGGCCAAAAAACAGGAGTTAAAAAAATGGACTACATTAAAATTCATTTCGGCAATGATCTGGATTCCCGTTTTGAAAAGACAATCCAGGAAATGTTCCAGTCTATCAATCCAATGTTCAACCTTTCGGAAAGAACCTGGAAGCCACAAATGGATATGTACGAGACAAAGGATGAGATAATCATCCTTTGCGAAATTGCGGGCGTTCAGAAGGAAGACCTTGAACTTGAGATAAACAGCAAGGCCGTAAAAATTCACGGTAAGCGCAGCGGTCTCATACCAAAAGAAAAGACCACTTACAGGCTTGCGGAGATCCAATATGGTGTTTTTGAAAGAATTCTTTTTTTGCCTGTTCCAATTGACACAGGAAAAGTATCTGCTGCATATACCAATGGTTTTTTGCAGGTACAGCTTGCAAAACTGCCATTGGACAAGGCTCGCAGCATTGAGATAGAGACCGACGGCTGATAATTGCTGTTTATTTTTAATTGAAACGGTTAAATTTTTTGACCAGTTATTTAAAAAGAATTCGTTTTTTTGCACTGGTTTTGACCTGAGAATAAAAAAATTTTCGCTTAAATACATTATCGTTCAGAAGCATAACCAAACAACCGGAGGGAATAATGAGCGATCGAGATAAATTAAAAGGAATTGTACCAGCATCCGAGAGACTGCCTCAAACACTGCCAATACTTCCCCTGGCCGAGGCTGCTCTTTTTCCGCAAATGGTTCTGCCGTTAGTAATGGTGCTTCCTAATCAAATGAAAATGGTGGATGACTCCATGCGGTCCAACAGGTTGATCGGCTGTGTTGCGGCAAAGGACCCGTCCATGGCCATGACTGCTCATCCTGATAATATCTATAATATGGGAACTGCGGGGCTGATACTCAAATTTGAAAGAACCGAAGATGACAAGGCTCAACTGCTTATTCAGGGAATAACCAGATTTAAAGTTGATGAAATAATATCTGATGAGCCGTATGTCAGGGCTGCTGTGTCTGTTGTTGATGAGATAAAGAGGGCCGGCAAAAGGGTTGATGCCCTTATGTCAAGTATCATCACATCCTTTATCAATGTTCTCGACATATCACCAGGGATGCCGTCGGAAACAAGGAACCTGATAAAAACCATAAAAGACCCTGGAATGCTGGCGGATGTAGTAACTTCGCTCATTAATGTGCCCCTTGATGATAAACAGAAAATATTGGAAATACTTGATGTCAAGGAAAGGCTCAAGGAAGTAAACCGCCTGGTCAATTATCAGCTTGAAATCCTTGAGCTTGGCAACAAAATTCAGAGCCAGGTCAAGGACGACATGGATAAAAAACAGAGGGAGTACATCCTTCGTCAGCAAATGAAAACTATCCAGGAAGAGCTTGGGGAGGAGGGCGACCAAAGCAATATTGAGATAGAGGAATATCGCACGAAACTTCTTGAATTAGAGCTTCCTGAAGATGCTCACAAGGAGGCAGAGCGTGAACTTAAAAGACTGTCTCGAATGCACCCTTCATCTTCTGAATACACAGTCTCTTCTACATATCTTGACTGGATAATTTCTCTGCCCTGGGGTGAAAGCTCCGTGGACAATGAGAATATTAAAAAGGCCCGAAAAGTACTTGATGATGATCATTTTGGCCTTGAAAAACCTAAAAAACGGATAATTGAATATCTGGCGGTGAAAAAACTGAAACCCGATTCAAAGGGTCCCATCCTTTGTTTTGTCGGGCCGCCAGGAACGGGTAAGACCTCCCTGGGCAGGTCAATTGCACGGGCCTTGGGTAGAAAATTTATACGCATATCCCTTGGTGGTGTTCGCGATGAGGCAGAGATAAGGGGACACCGCAGAACATACGTTGGCGCACTTCCCGGAAGGATCATACAGGGGATAAGGCGGGCTGGAACCAACAACCCGGTTTTTATGCTTGATGAAATTGACAAGGTTGGAAGCGATTTCCGTGGCGACCCATCGTCTGCGCTTTTGGAGGTTCTTGACCCGGAGCAGAATTTTTCCTTTTCCGATCACTACCTTGATGTGCCCTTTGATCTGACAAATGTAATGTTCATCACCACTGCAAATATTCTGGACACGATTCCGCCTCCTTTGCGTGACAGGATGGAAGTCATTGAGCTTGTAGGTTATACAATTGAAGAAAAATTGAAGATAGCCTCCAAGTATCTTATACCCAGACAGCTTGATGCTAACGGCCTGAATTCCAAAATGCTCAAGTTCAGTAAAACTTCTACAAACAGGATAATAACAGATTATACTAGAGAAGCGGGCCTGAGAAACCTGGAACGGGAGATAGGCTCTGTATGCCGGGGGGTGGCGAGCAAGATTGCCATGGAGGAGGAGACAGCAGTCACCATAAAGATTCAGGACATAGCCAAATACCTTGGGCCAATCAAGTTTATAAGCGATATAAACATAAGGCTGAACGTACCCGGTATTGCAGTGGGCCTTGCCTGGACGCAAACCGGCGGAGATGTTTTGTTTATTGAGGCGACCTCCATGAGAGGAAAAAAAGGGCTTATCCTGACAGGCCAGCTTGGGGATGTGATGAAGGAATCAGCCCAGGCAGCACTAAGTTACATACGTTCAAACGCTGTGGAACTTGGCATTGACGAGGATTATTTTGAAAATCACGATATACATATCCATGTTCCAGAAGGTGCCATTCCAAAGGACGGCCCTTCAGCCGGGGTTACAATGCTTACGGCTTTGACTTCCCTTCTTACAAACAAAATGGTGAAGAAGAATCTTGCCATGACCGGAGAAATAACCCTTCGTGGTCAGGTTCTGCCAGTGGGCGGAATTAAGGAGAAGGTCCTTGCAGCTCACAGGGCCGGGATAAAGAAATTAGTGCTGCCCAAGTTTAATAAAAAGGATATAGAAGATGTACCCAAAAAGGTACAACGCCAGATTGAATTTTTCTTTATAGAGAAAATGAATGATGTGCTTAAAACAGCACTTGATAAATAGCAAAGGTACAACAGTTTAAGTCCAGTTTTTTTTGATAAGTAAATGATATACATTATACAGCATTGGAAAGATTGTAATGAAAAGAATTATAATTGCGTTAACGGCCTTAATATTCCTTGCCGTTGCAGGATGCACAACCAACCCATCTAAGAAGTACGAACCCTATTCACGGCCCAAGGACTCTGCAACCTCGCCTGGTAGAGCGTCCGCAGCACAAGCAAAAGCACAACCAAAGACTGATAAGCCGGTGAAAAACCCCCGGCCCTACCTTGTCATGGGCAAGTGGTACCAGCCACTACCCAGTGCCAGGGGTTATCGGGAGAAAGGGAAAGCCTCCTGGTACGGAAAAAAGTTCCATGGAAGAAAAACCGCCAATGGCGAAACCTACAATATGTATGGTGTTACCGCTGCCCATAAAACTCTTCCTTTGGGAACGGTTGTTCATGTGAAGAACCTGGAAAACAGTAAAGAATTAAACATCAGGATAAACGACCGCGGCCCTTTTGTAACCGGGCGTATTATTGATCTGTCCTATGGGGCTGCAAAAAAATTAGGAGTAGTTGGGCCGGGAACCGCATATGTGGAAGTTTCAACAATCGGCTCGGCAATAAAAAAAGAAAATGCACCAAAGCAATACTTCACCGTCCAGGTTGGAGCTTTTTCGGTTTATGATAATGCTACCCGCCAAAATGCAAAACTCAGCAGTGAGTATAATGGTGTGCACCTGAAAAAGTACTTCCATCCAGATCATGGCAATCTGTACGGTGTCAGGATTGGCAGTGTAAGAACTCTTGTCGAAGGTGAACAATTACGTGACCGTTTGCGGGAGAACGGTTTTAAGGGAGCCTTTGTGGTTTCGGAGTAGAATCTGCCAGGGAAGTATTCTGATTTATAAATGATTACAGCAATAAAAACGACTGCGGCCTGAATATCTTTATCCTATGCAGGCATAGACAATATATCTGTTTTTGGGCAGCGATTGGAACAATAGATGGATTTGAAGCAAAAGACGGTTTTTATAGACAGAGATGGAGTAATAAATGTTGATTCCCATGATTACATCAAGTCGCCAGAAGAATTTGAATTTTTGCCGGGTGTAATTGATGCTGTGAAAATGATCCACGATGCAGGCTATATGGTCATTGTCATAACCAACCAGTCCGGCTTAAGCCGGGGATTCTACACACCTGAAACACTGACGGCGATTCACAAAAAAATGACAGACGGAGTTGTTTTCGGCAAAGGAAAAATTACTGATATTTTTTACTGCCCCCATCTTCCTGATGACGGGTGCGATTGTCGAAAACCAAAACCACTGATGATTCTGCAGGCAGCAGAAAAGTATAATATTGATCTTGATGCTTCTGTGATGGTTGGGGACAATGCAAAGGATATTGAGTGTGCCAGAAACGCTGGTGTTAAGTATGCAGTACTTGTAAAGTCGGGAATAGGGGAGAATCCAGAGGGGGATTGCAAAAAAAGAAATGTGAACCCCGACAGCGTGGAAGATAATCTCCTCAAGGCTGCGCAGTGGATAGTTCGCAGTGTCTGATGAAATTTGATAAAAGTTGACCAAAAAAATAAACCCCATAAAGCTAATAAGTCAGGACTAATAGATGCCCATTGTCGAAGGTGTTCTTGAACGTATAACCTATAAAAGCGAGCAGACAGGCTACACCATAATAAAGGTGCGTCCTAAAGCCTCGGCCAGTCTTGTTACTGTGGTTGGGTATATGGAAGGCATTGCTGTTGGAGAGAAGATCCGTATAGAAGGGCCCTGGGAGACCCACCCAAGATATGGGCAGCAGTTGAAGATGGAGAATTTTGAAGTTGTACTTCCCTCTACAATTGAAGGTGTGAAGAACTACCTTAAATCAGGTGTTATAAAAGGTATTGGTCCAAAGGCAGCCGACAGTCTGGTTAAGGAGTTTGGTGAAGGTGTATTTGATATAATCGAGAAAAATCCTGAAAAGTTAAAAAAAGTAAAGGGCATAGGCAAGGCAAAGGCCCTGTTGATATCATCGGCGTGGAAGGAACATCATGCAGCCCGTTGTCTCATGGGGTTTCTGGGTGGTTTTGGGGTCAAGGCTTCCCTTTGTGCCATGATAATAAGGTCAGTTGGATTTAATGCCGAAGAAGCAATCCGGGAGAATCCCTGGATACTCGCAAGGGAGCTGGGGGCAGAGGGTTTTGTTGCTGCAGAAAGGATTGGATCAAAGCTTGAGTTTCCCATAGATTTTCCAGAGCGTGTCATGGCATGTCTTATGAATGCCCTGTATAAAGCGGCTGATGCTGGTCATGTTTATCTGGAAAATGAAAAGCTTGTTGTGTTTTGCGAAAAGAAATTTGGAATTGGTTCCCAGGCACTTGAGGATGGTATTGATTTTCTATGTCAGGAAAATGAGCTTGCCAGGGAAGGGGATGACATCTTTCTTTACAGCCTGCTAAAGGCGGAAAAGGGGACTGCTCAACGGATTAAGGCCCTCCTGTCGATCCCTGCCATTCCACTTATAACAGATTCCAGTGCGATTTCTGAAAGTGTTATGAAAAAAATTGGAATAGCACCTTCTCAGGAGCAGCTTGAGGTCCTCATAAAAATTTTTTCCAGCGGTTCCCTAAACGTATCCATAATCACCGGTGGGCCTGGAACCGGCAAGACCACCCTGATCCGTTCAATAAAGGCGGTGTTTGAATCTGCCAGAAGAAAAGTACTTCTCGCTGCGCCAACCGGAAGGGCAGCAAGGAGGCTTTCGGACGTGGCTGGAAAGGAAGCATCAACCATACACAGGCTTTTATGGTACAACCACGCTGACGGCGATTTCTATAAAAACCAGGATGAACCCCTTGATGCTGACGCAGTAATAATTGATGAGGCATCCATGGTTGATGTCATGCTTATGCACAGGCTTGTGTCGGCTGTTCGGCCTGGGGCCGCCCTTGTGCTTGTTGGTGACGTTTTTCAGCTCCCGTCTATTGGCCCTGGTAATGTTTTGGCGGATTTGATTGCATCGGGAAGTGTGCCGGTGTTTTATCTTACGGAAATATTTCGCCAGGCAGAAGAAAGTGCAATCATACAAAATGCTCACTGTGTTAGAAATGGTGAAGTTCCTGATCTTGAGGCAAGGGGGTTTGCCGAAGAATCAGATTTTTTCTTCATTGAAGTCCCAGACCCGGAAGCAGCAGCAAAAAGAATAGAAAATCTTTGTGCAAATGAAATTCCCAATGTTTTTAACCTTGACCCTGTTCATGACATCCAGGTGCTGACCCCAATGCACAAAGGGCCGGCTGGAACCATCAGTCTCAATCAAAGGCTCCAGCGGCGACTTAATCGTGGGCCTTCCATGATGGGAAAATTTTCATACGGTTTCAGACCAAAGGACAAGGTCATGCACCTGAAAAATAACTACACCAAGGAAGTGTTCAATGGGGACATTGGAACGGTGGTTGATATGGATGCAAAACAGGGAACAGTTTCGGTAGACTTCTACGGACGACATGTAGAGTATACAAAGGATGAACTTGAGGAACTTGCCCTTGCCTATGCAGTTACTGTTCATAAGTCCCAGGGTTCAGAGTATCCAGCTGTAGTTGTCGCACTTCTCCGGCAGCATTATCCACTTCTTCAGCGAAATCTTCTATATACAGCAATGACAAGGGGCAAGGGGCTGGTTGTGATCGTTGGTGCAACAAAAGCCTTTCGAACCGCCCTGATGAACGATAGACCTGGCAGCCGACTTTCAAAACTTGCAGAAAGGCTCGCTTCAGCATAATCCATATATGCGTTTGTGAGTATCATAAACCCGCTCCTTTTCTTGAAGCAATGATTATATTGTTGACTTTTTGGTGTAAATTATATATTTAGTTAGTGTCCGAACGATTTAACCTAAAATCCTTCAAGGATATTCCAAAAGTTTTTTTGTTGGAAAATGAAAAAAAAATCACTATGTCACACCCTGAAAATGAGTTACCTTTTTACGATTTTACCTAAATTAAGGTCGTTACAAAAGAAAAAGCTTTCAAATACTGATGTTTAGTTTTGTATCCCAGACAAAATATTATTTGATAAAGCGCAGTTTAAGCAAGGTCATTTTTGATTTATTTCGAATAAAATTGTTGTAATTCAAACGAATATTTCTGATTACAAATTTGTAATTGGAGTTGCTGTTAAGTAAAAAAAAAATTCATTTTTTAAAACAGGTTTAAATTTTTTCTTGTAAGATGTTGTTATTTATATAAAATTTTGAGCAGTTTTTTTCTAATACTTTGGTATGTATTCTGCATCAATATATATTTTGTTTTTTAAGTATTAAGATTTTATATTAGTTTAATAAATAGAATTACAATATAAGTAAGGAGAAATTGATAATGCACAAAAGACAATTAAAAATCTCATTAATCGTTTTATCACTTGTATATGTATTGTCGCTTTTTGTAAGCAGTGCATTTGCAACTCCATCTTACAATCACAGTACAAATTCAAGCAGTTTGACACAAAGTGCAAATGACATTGCAAGTTCTTCGTCAAGCGGTGGAGGCTCCGGTTCCAAGGGCAGCTCAGGAAGCAAGGGAAGCTCAGGAGAAAAGGGCAGCTCAGGAAGCAAGGGCAGCTCAGGAGAAAAGGGAAGTTCAGGAAGTAAAGGCAGTTCAGGAAGCAAGGGCAGCTCGGGAAGTAAAGGCAGTTCAGGAAGCAAGGGCAGCTCGGGAAGTAAAGGCAGTTCAGGAAGCAAGGGCAGCTCAGGAAGCAAGGGCAGTTCAGGAAGCCAGGGAAGCTCAGGAAGCAAGGGCAGTTCAGGAAGCAAGGGCAGCTCGGGAAGTAAAGGCAGTTCAGGAAGCCAGGGAAGCTCAGGAAGCAAGGGCAGTTCAGGAAGCCAGG
>JAOZSB010000170.1 GCA_029939895.1 Desulfobacterales bacterium | reverse complement strand
TATTTTTTCTTCAGGCACGCCCGTAATTCATCGAATGATGTACCTGATAAAAAATTTCTTCGCATCCAATAGCAGCAAAGTAAAAAACATAATCCTATAACATCTGATTGTTTTCAATTTTATTTATATGCCGCCCCTATGTTGATGATTTTTCAAATCACAAATCATATAATATCAAAGTCGTTTTCGTAATCTTCACCAAGGATGTAGTCGTCCGGGTCTTCATGCTCGGTAAATTCTATACCCCATTCTTCAAGGCGATCTCCATAAAAAACCTGATCTTTAAGGGGCATTCCAATGGAGAAATTATAAACTATATCTTCGTGTTCGTAATTAATTACATAGGGAAATAAGTTGATGCCTGTATTTTCGCCGGGATAATGCACCTTTAGTCGCCATCCCCTTACTATGGATTCGCTGGGGACAAAGCTGACAATATCACCCTCATCAAAAAAAACCAGGGCATCACTGAACCAGTACAAACCATAAAAGCATGGAGGCGGCTCTGCTACAAGGTCTTTTTCTGTAAATTTTTTGTAGACACGATATATTAAAAAAAATTCTAAACTTGCAAGCAAACAAAATATAACGCCAAACACAGCCATGCTGGGGCCATCATAGCTGCCCAGGACGTAGCCGCTTTTGACCTTGCCAATGTAAAGCACCATAACGACGGCAAGTATTATTATAAGAGGAATCATAACCGCCTTGTGAAACCCCTTGCTCATCCCCCTGAAAATGTCTTTTTCATAAAAATCAAATTCAATGGTGGTCTTCTCGCCCGTCAGGGGCTTTGCATATTCTGGTGGCAGGTCTTCAATGCTTCCAAATAAAAAAACCTCTCTTGTGTTGTCGTCTTCCATATTTAACCTTTTATAATAAGGTGTTTACCCCTGAAGGCAAAACCCTCGGACTCTCTGAGTCCTGCACTGGGACATACCCGGTTTAATTTGTCTGCCAAATAATATATTAAAAGGAGCTGGTTTTGAATTGTTGCCGGGCCTGGAATCATGTAAATCGTCAGAAGTAATTTTTATATTATTGCCTTTAACCATAACGTTTTAAACTAATACTCATCACTGCTCATGCGAGCGGTAATGCGTGTTATAAGCCGGCCAAAGTTTGATACCAGCACCAGCAGGCTCATGATAAGCAACAAAACAGGTACCCATGTGTGATCCCCATAGGATGCGACTTTAAGAGCAACAGAAATTCCGGTCAGGCTGAAAAGAAAAATTACAGCCATAAATACAATCGTTGCAATACACGCAAAATCTGAATCATACCACGGTACTATCACTTTTCTGAAAAGTGGATTTTCAAGCTGCAAAGCCTGTACCTCCTGCCATGTTATATAATTAAAGGAACGTGCTGAAATTTTACACGGTACAATTTAAACTAAAAAAACCCAATACCAAAAAAAAGGTCTTGTACTTCTATACAAAAAAATTTAGTGTACCACAAGATGAAGATTACAAATTCAATATTAATTTTAATAATAATTGTTTTTTTTGCAGGCTGCTCCCATATAATGGACACACCCGCTGTAAAAGCTATCCCCCTTGAACTTGTACCTGGCGACATTGTTAACTCCCGAACTGTTAACAAAATCGACTATCAGGGCCTTATTGATGCGCTATCGACCACCAGGGTTGTGTTTGTTGGCGAAACCCATACAAATCCCGAACATCATGAGATCCAGCTCAAAATCATAGAATCGCTTGCCCAGTCCTTAAAACAATCTGGCAGAACCGTTTCCATAGGCATGGAGATGTTCGACCATACCTACCAGAATGTGCTTGATGAATGGTCAGCAGGGGAGCTTGACGAAAAAACTTTTCTTGCCAGGGCGCACTGGTATGCCAACTGGCGCTACCCCTATAAACTGTACCGTGGCATCCTTGATTTTTCCAAAGAAAACAAAGTAAAAGTTTTTGGTCTTAATATCCCCTTTCATATTCCCAAAAAAATTTCCACTGGTGGTGTTGATTCTCTCAATGACTATGAAAAAAGATTACTTCCACAACATATTGACCTTGAAATAAAACCCCACAGGGACTACGTTAGTGAAGTTTTCAAGCAGCATTCCAAAATGGGGAGAAGTTTTGAATACTTCTACCAGGCCCAATGTGTCTGGGAAGAAATCATGGCCGAGAGTATTGCCATGAATCTTGATACTAAAACCAATCCCGGCATAATGATTGTCATTGTTGGAAACGGACATATTATCAATGGCTTTGGTGTTCCTGACCGAATGTTCAAAAGAACAAAAGCTGATTTTGCAACGGTTTATACTTCCCTGGTCGATTCTGATCCAAAGCCGGAATGGGCTGATTACATCTGGATAACCAGCAGGCCCGCAAAAAAGCCCATGGGCGCAAGATAAAGTCAAAACCACCTTATTATATTGAATAACTTCTTCCAAATTTTAAAAAAACAAGCAATGACGCAAACTGACAAAAACAAGGGTTAAAACTATCTCATAACATTGAAAATCTTTTTTTTGTAAAAAAAGAACCTGCAATGATGCGCCCTGGCGTAGAGTTGAGCCGAAACTATCCTAATACATTGAATAACTTTTCTATTGAATAAATGTCTTTTAATTGGTACTCTTTCTTTCAAGTTGAGGATTTCTATCCTACCTGCCATTTCAAAAAAAAACGCTATATGTTGAAAAAAATATTTGACAAGCACTATATGTTGTGATAGTATCTTTTCATAAATCATCGCAATATAAATTTTGATGCTTTTGAATCTAAAAGTTTTCAGCATGTACAAATACTTAGCGATTGAATGTTTTTATTGTTATTGATCCTTTGGTTAGGGAAGCATTATTGCTAAGATTAAAGGTGCAAATTATAACCTGAAAAGTACTTTTGTTTTTTTTTGGTTATAATCAAATCTGTAATTTAAGCCCGTGAAAGTCAGACTTGAATTATAGCTGCAAATTGAACCTGCAACAGATACCAGTTTAAATAGAAATTTATAGTTACCAAGGCGCAAGCAGTCTTTTTAAAAGAAATATTTGCAACAGTCCTTATTCTTTATTGTTTTGTATTCTAAAAAAAACATACTTATCAAAAACGTCTAAAGTTCAACAGGGGGAATTAAATTGTTTGAAGTCATTAAAAAACGCAACGGCAGAATTGTTAATTTTGATTCATCGAAAATCACATCAGCCATAGCAAAAGCTGGCCAGGCAACTGGCGATTTCGAAGAACGTGAAGCTAAAAAAATGACCCTTCGGGTCCTGACATTTGCCCATGAAATGCGCCTGGGGCCGCTTCCTGATGTTGAGGAACTGCAGGACATCGTAGAAAGAGTGCTTCTTGATTCCCCGTACAACAAGACTGCCAAGGCCTATATCATTTATAGGGAGCAGCATTCACAGCTAAGAAATATTGCTACAAAGGCGAATGTTGACCTTGTTGACAGCTACATTAGAAAACTGGACTGGAAAATTAAAGAAAACAGTAATATGAGCTTTTCCCTTCAGGGGCTTAATAATTACATATCTTCTGATATTACCTCTGAATACTGGCTCAACAAGATATACCCCCCTGAAATTAGACGTGCCCATAAATCGGGTGATATGCATATTCACGACCTCAGCCTCCTTTCTATATACTGCGTTGGCTGGGACCTCAAAGATATTCTTATAAGTGGTTTTAAAGGAGTTGAGGGCAAGGTTGCAAGTGCACCGCCAAAACATCTTCGTTCTGCCCTGGGACAAATCGTGAACTTCTTTTATACCCTCCAGGGAGAAGCTGCCGGAGCACAGGCCCTTTCGAATTTTGACACCCTGCTTGCTCCTTTTATCCGTAATGATAAGCTCAAGTATAAAGACGTAAAACAGGCTTTGCAGGAATTTGTTTTCAATATCAATATCCCCACCCGTGTTGGCTTTCAGACCCCTTTTACAAATATCACCATGGATCTGTATGTTCCGTCCATGTTAAAAGATCAGCCCATAATCATAGGCGGCGAGTACCAGGAAGAAACCTATGAAGACTTTCAGCCGGAAATGGATATGCTCAACAAGGCCTTTGCAGAAATAATGATGGAAGGCGATGCAAAGGGCAGGGTGTTTACATTTCCAATACCTACATACAACATCACCAAGGATTTTGACTGGGACAACAAGAACCTTGACATGATCTGGAAAATGACCGGCAAATACGGCATCCCGTATTTTTCAAACTTTGTAAATTCTGATATGTCCCCGGAAGATGCACGTTCCATGTGCTGCCGACTCCGCCTTGACAACAGAGAACTTCTGAAACGCGGTGGTGGACTTTTTGGTGCAAATCCGCTTACAGGCTCCATTGGCGTTGTAACCCTTAATCTGCCAAGATTGGGCTACCTTGCCAAGGATGAAGCTGAATTTTACAAGGGACTCGAAGATGTTCTAATCCTTGCCAAGGACTCCCTTATAATTAAAAGAAAGGTTCTGGAAAAATTTACCGACAGAAACCTCTATCCATATACCAAATTTTACCTGCGGGATATCAAGGCTGGAAGTGGCATCTACTGGAAAAATCATTTTTCCACAATCGGCATAATAGGCATGAACGAAACCTGCCTCAATTTTATTGGTGATGACATTGGCTCTGGCTCCGGCAAGGAGTTTGCCCTTGAGGTCATGGATTTCCTAAGGGAAAAAATTGCAGAGATTCAGGAAGAGACCGGTGACATATTCAACCTTGAAGCCACTCCTGCTGAAGGCACATCCTACAGGCTTTCCATGAAGGACAAAGAACGCTTTGGTGAAATACTGTGTGCCAATGAGCATGATTACAACGATGGTGCAGCACCATACTACACCAACTCGACACATCTTCCTGTAAACTACACAGACGATCTTTTTAACACCCTGACGCTTCAGGATGATCTTCAGACCAAGTATACAGGCGGAACAGTCCTCCATATTTTCATGGGAGAGCAGGTCACCGATATAGAGATTGTCAAGGCAATGGTAAAGAAAATCGCCGGGGGATACAAGCTCCCATACTTCACCATGTCACCGACATTCAGTGTTTGCCCATCCCACGGCTACCTGAACGGAGAGGTTGCGTCCTGCGAGGAATGCGGGTCTGAAACCGAAATCTACTCCAGGGTAGTTGGCTACCTTAGTCCTGTCAAACAGTGGAACAATGGAAAACTTGAAGAATTCAAAAAGAGAAAAACCTTCAGCTTCAACCCAGGGGATACTCAACCCGGGAAGAATAAGAAGCTTGCTGGGGCAAGGGTTGTAAAGAACCAAAAGAAAGTTGCCGGAGCATAAGGCTTTGCCAGAATAACTCTCTGTGGCTGATTTGCAAATTTGCTTGAATCAGCCACAAATTGAATTTTTTTAGTTATGTACAAAAAGGGGTAATATGCAGCTCGGCGGAATAATAAAAAATTCGTTCATAGATTATCCAGGTAAAATCAGCAGTGTACTTTTTTTAAACGGCTGCAATTTCAGGTGTCCATACTGCCACAACCATGAGCTTGCCCTGGGTTGCCCTGAAAACAGGATTCAACTCGATGATGCAATTGGATTTCTGGAGGGTAGAAGGGGTTTTATTGACGGTGTTGTTGTGTCTGGCGGAGAACCAACCCTCAACAGCGAGTTGAAGGCACTTTGCACAAAGCTCAAGGAAATGGGTTACCCGATAAAACTCGATACCAACGGCAGCAGGCCCGGCGTTCTAAAGGAGTTGATGGACGATCAGTTAATTGATTATGTTGCAATGGACATCAAAACCCATCCTGATAATTATACGCCGCTTATTAAAAATGAGACATTTGATGCTTCAAGACTTTTTGCCAGCATAAGCGTAATCATGGAGTCTGGCCTGCCCCACGAATTTCGAACCACCTGTATGCGTTCCCTGATTAACCCGGAGTTTATCGGCTCCATTGCAAAGCTGATAAACGGAGCTGATCTTTTCGCACTTCAAAACGTCACCACAAAGGATGTGCTCGACCCGGAATACTTCGAAAACAACAGCAACGCATCCTTCTCTGCACAGGAAATGGAACAATTCAGGCAAATCGCAGCTCCCTGGGTTGCAAAATGTATTGTCAGGTGATTTGGAAACTGCCTCTTTATTTTGTATGAAAGAAGCCCTAAAAATTTACAATTTTTCCATATTTCGTTGTGGGCAGAAAAATAGCACATAAATAGTCTGCCCGTGGCAGTTTATAAAATTAAAAAAGCCCTGAAAAGTCGATTGTATCTTGTCTTTTCAGGGTTTTTGTTTTTTCTTTTTGTATTACTGTTGACCGTGGAACTCACCCGTGGCCCAGTGTGAGCCAGTATTGTTACCTCCCCAAATTCCGCCTACAGCTTCGGCTTTATTGCCAAAGCAGGCACCAGTCGCATACTCGGTACTTGTAAAGTCCATTACCGTAGCGCCGGAGTATGTTCCCATCACTGAAGCTGCACCAACGGAAAAAATTGTAAAGTCACCAGAGCTGCTCAATGTTCCACTGCCTTCTGTTATGAAAACTTTATAGGTGTTGGTAGGATTATTAGCAACATTGACTTCAAAGTTGGTGATTGAATGCGCACCAAAATCTATATCACAAGAAAAGCTGCCACTTAAAGCAGTTCCAGAGCCAGCACTATCGCCAATTACTCCTGATGCGCCACCACTGTAATGTGCCTGGATATTATTACTGGCAAGGTGTGATATTGCGTCGGGGCTTGTTGTATGGCCCTCTACATGCCATATTGCCTTGCCCGATACCCAGAGGGTAGTGCCTCCATCACCAATTTTACCGTCGGCGAAACCACTTGAGTTGTCCCAGTAGCCCCACTCCAAATAATCTCCGTAAGCCCCACTATAATGATAGGTGAAAGTTCTTTTGTCAGGGGCTTCAACTTGAATTGGCCCCCCTTCAGATAAAGGTCGGAAATAATCGACTGTGGCTTCCATGGTACTGTCATTATTTTCCTGCAGGCGCAGGGTCCCTTCATTGGCGTTATCGTCTGCCTGCTGTGCATCACGCAGGACGTGAGTTAAAAGCGAACCTGAGGATGTAATATTATCTACAGAAATATATATTGGGTCGTCTGAAGCGTTGTTGCTTACCGGTCCTGTTGCTACATTGGTGGAAATCAGTGCCGCAGAATAGAATCCTTCGCCATCGGTTGATCCTTCCCATTCAGTGGAGTAAACTGGGAGACCAGGAGTTGCCGGGGTTTCAGGACCAATTGTATCGGGTGAATCACCAAAATCTTCCGGGGTACCTGGATCACCTGGGTCATCGGGATCACCCATATCTCCTTCAGCAGGCTCATCGTCAGCAGGTTCATCAGCAGCAGACTCATCGTCAGCAGGTTCATCATCAGCAGGCTCATCGTCAGCAGGTTCATCGTCAGCAGCTTCATCATCATTGGTACCAGCGGGATCCCCTGATTCAGTAGCTCCATCGGCTGGCTCATCCCCTGAGTCATCATCGGCTGGGGGCGGCAATTCTGTTTCTGCTACAAAGGCTGCTGTGACACTTGGGTCAGAATCATGGGTTACACCTGCGCCTGAGAATCCAAGCTCAAGGCTCTGTCCCTGGGAAACACTCTGGGTGCTTCCGTCAACTGTGGAAGTTACATCCACAGTTCCATCAAATCCATGAACAAGCGTAACTTCATCGGGCGAACCGTTTGCTGCCAAAAGACCAGCACCGCCATTAATATCTGCAAAATAGAGGGGCATGGATGTGGAATAATCATCATCTGCAACTTTGACTTCAATACCAAATTTCGTTCCACGCACACCGAGTGTGGCTGTTTTTGTGGTAACCGATGTCTCGGCATTCCGGTATTTAAAAAGACGGGTAACATAAAACATGGCCTTGCCGCGAATCATGTTTACCGATGTCCTTTTTTTTCCTTTTTGGGGATTATCAATTAAATCATCAAGAACTATTCTCGACTTTGAAGATACTGTGATAACATCGTTTGTTGTAAGCCGAACCCTGGCTTTTGATTTTTTCAGGGTATGCAGCTCATCCCCGGCATAGAGCCTGTCTTTACGCTGGGCAAAATAAGCCTTGCCTGTTTTTGTCTGAACAACAATCAGGGTTCCCCGTATGGAACGGATTTTGCCGATTATCCTTTTGGGTTGCTTGATAAAGTAATCCTTGACATCAAGGGATTTAACATCCTTTGGAAGTTGCATCCGCGGAACAGCATTGCCCCTTAGGACGGTTTGACCTAATGCAAAAGAAGGTAATAACAGAGCCACTATAATCAAGAATACTTTTTTCACTTTCACTTCCCTCTATGTTTGTTGATTATGGATTTGAAAAAAAATAAAAAACTGTTGTCCTTAATCTGGGGGTCTTTCACCGTGGAACTCACCTGTGGCCCAGTATGTACTACCTGCGCCGCTGGCTGCCCAGCTTCCGCCAACGCCTTCGGCATTGTTGCCAAAGCAGGCACCTGTAGCTCCTGATTTGGTGCCTTCTAAAGCCACTCCACCACTTGGGCCTATAATTGAAGCTCCGCTATCAAATGTTGTTCCATCTATTTCAAAGGAACCATTGGTATTAAGTGTTCCATGGCCTCCAACCATAAATACTTCATAAGCAGATTCATTTACTTCGACTCCGAAGTTGGTAATTGACATGGTATTAAAATTAATATCGCAGCTAAAATTACCACTAAATACTGATATTTGATTGGTGGTTGTAGTTCCATAAACGCCTTTGACCTCACCTTGATAAACAGCATTAAGATAATTATTGCCAAGGTTTGCAATTGAATCCGAGCTTGTAAAATGTCCCTCCACAGTCCATATTTTTTTGCTGGCTGCAAAGTACTCAATGCCGGCATCCTCGCCAATCATTCCATCTGTTAAGTTTTCCCAATAGCCCCATTCCATATATTCGTTACCAGAGGAGTCAAGATAGTGTGAGCCTTGGTGATATTCGAAGACTCTTCGGGTTCCACTTGGAAGCGCAATATCAAGACTTTCGGACATAACGTGGAAATAATCAACAGTACCAGTGGAGCCGTTAGGGCCACTTTCTTGAAAACTTAACTTCCTTTGTGAATCAGGGTGTGCAGGCTGCCATTGGGGATCACGAAGTGTGTGGGTTATTGGATCTGAATAATTGGTAGCTTCCAAAGACAAAACAGCGGGCTGGTCATTTGCATTGTAGTTTACCGGTCCAGTATCAGAGACTGTGGTAACCATCAGGGCAGAAAAGCCTCCCTCGCCACGGGTTGTGGTTTCCGATTCTGTTGGCAGACCCTCATTGGGTGGGAGACCAGGAGTT
>JAOZSB010000015.1 GCA_029939895.1 Desulfobacterales bacterium | reverse complement strand
ACTCTACATATTTTTTTAATTCTTCAATCAGCTTTCTATTGAAAGATTCATTTTTTGATTCCTTATAATTTCTTTCAATTCTGTTGATAAGATCAAGAAAGTAGCGATGTTGAAAGTCAACAGCTTGATTTCCTGTTTCAAAATCTGACTGCCATTCAATTGCCATAATAATCTCCTGTTAATCAGTAAAGTGATTTCTTAAACTAATTCCAGATTAGACAGGGTTGAGTCACGCCTGCATGCCACAATATACATTCTTCCTTCTGAACACATATGCCATCGCAACCTTGCCTGTCTTTTTCAAAAATATTTTTAAAATTACAATAATTGACTACAAATAGCAATGTATTTTCTTAGAAGGTTGGGCTAAAAAAAGGAACCAGCATGAGAGTCAAGCCCGACAAGCAACCGCCCTAAGAACCGCATTAAGCTGTTTATTGACGATGACCCGGAGAGCAGTGTGGGTGAAGTGAGAAGTGATGGTTGACTGTGATGCTGCAAATAATTTAATTTGTATCTTACCCCGAGCACCCCTGATGTACGTTGAGTTATAACCAAAAGGTTGGAAATAGGGTTGGAAAAATTTTATCTTATATGCAGGAAAGCCGCTTTTGTTTTTCGTAAACCGTTGGTATTGAAGTGGCGCGCCCGGCAGGATTCGAACCTGCGGTCTTCAGCTCCGGAGGCTGACGCCCTATCCCCTGGGCTACGGGCGCAAATTTTGTTTATCGATAGTCCAGCCAGCCATGAATGTCAAACGAGAATCGTATTTTTGAGTTTTTTTTCATTTCTTTGCCCCGGCTTTTACACCTGTCAAAAAATCCAAATGCAGTTTCCCTGAGGTCTACCGCCTTATCTTTAAGTTTTTTTTAACAAAATTACAAAATTTTCATGTAAAGTTCTTGCAACCAAATATTAAAAGCTGGTATAGGTCTAAAATATTATTTTTAAAATTGCAGATATAAATGGGTAAATTGCTTTAATATTTATTAATGGAGGAGCAGATGCGCAAAAAAAACGCCCTTATTGTGGGCATAGCAAACAAAAGCAGCATCAGTGCGGGGATCGCAGCAGAGCTGCATACGCATGGGTATAATATTCTTCCCACATACATCAATGAAAAGTCCCTGCCTTTTGTCAAGGAAGTAACCGATGAATATGGTGTTGAAAAGCTTTTCCCCTTTGTTGTCGGTGATGATGAGCAGTTGCAGGGCCTTGTTGACCATTTTACAGAGAATGGAATAAGGATCGATGTTGTTGTTCATGGAATCGCCTTTGCCTCTGAGATAAAGAAAGAACTCCACGAGGTATCATGGAAGAGTTTTAAGCAGTCAACACGGATTTCAGCATTTTCCCTTGTGGAGATTACCCGAAAACTCCTTGAAGCAGACGTACTCAATCCTGGTGCAAGCATTTTAACACTCTCCTACCGTGGTTCCCAGGTGGCGGTTGAGGGTTATAATATGATGGGCCCTGTAAAAAGTATCCTAGAATCCCTGGTCAGGGGTCTGGCATCAGAGCTTGGCGGAAAAGGTATTCGTGTAAATGCTGTTTCCCCCGGCCCTGTGATGACAAGAGCTGCCAGCGGTATTAAGAGTTTTGTTGACCTTATAAACTCTGCCCAAAAGGCTTCGCCACTCGACAGAACCGCAACCCTTGAGGAAATCGGAAAAATTTCCTACGAAATAATAGTAAACCCGTCTATTAACGGCTCGGTTTATCTTGTTGACTGCGGTGAAAGCGTGTCATTCTCCATTAAGTGCTAATACAGGAGCCAGGAGTACTGAAACCGGCTTAAAAAAAAGAGGAAAAAAATGGAAACCAAAAATGCATTGATAATTGGAATCAGAGATGAGGAAAGCATCTGCTTTGCCATAGCTAAAGAAATAAAGCAGGCTGGCTTTAATATATACGCAACCTACCAGGATGAAACAACCTTTGAAGGCGTGTCAAGGGTTGCAGAGTCCCTTGGGATTGTTAAGCTTTACAAGTATGATGCAAGAGTGGACGAGGATTTAGACTCCTTTTCCGATGAGATGAAAAAAGACGGTATAAAACTCGATATACTCGTTCATGGCATTTCATACTCAACCGCGGCTGGTGCAAAGCTCAACCAGTCCCTTTTATCTGTTGACTGGGAAGAGTTTACCGATGCAATCAGGGTTGGCGCATTTTCACTTGTGGAAGTTACAGGAAAACTGCTTGATGTTCTTAACGAGAACGCATCCGTGCTTGCCCTTACCCTGCGATGGAGCAAAGTTGCAGTTCCCGGCTTCAACGTGGTTTGCGCAGCCAAGACCACCCTTGATTCAATAGTCAGGGGACTTGCACAATCCCTTGGAAAAGCAAAAAAGATAAAAGTAAATGAAATCTCTGCTGGCTTTGTCCCAACCTATTCACTGGGCAAGATTGGGAATTCCCTGGAAATACTCGAAGATGCAAAGGCGCATTCTCCCTTGAGCACCAACGTTAGAAAGGAAGACATAGCAAGCCTTGCTTTAAGTATTCTGGAAAATAATTCCCTTACCGGAACAAAATACACCATAGATACAGGCGTTGATATCATGGGTATCTAACATCATGAGAACTTAATTGATTTTTTAAAACAGGCATATCTGCTATTTTATCATGCTGGATATGCCTGTTTTTTTCTGATTCAACCGGCCCCGTTCCTTAAACCCCGGCACTATTACAGAGTATTTTACTGCTGTATTTTCCCCTGCAATTTATCCATTGCATCTCCAGACTTGAAGCTTAATTTAAAGAAAATGATATTTAGTTGTATGCTTTAAAATTTTATGTTAATCTTAAATTTAGACCTCAATTTTAAAAAGAAGTGATTGGTCGCAGAAATTGATTAGAAGCATTTTAAGGGATAGCCATGAACAAGCCAAGAGAACTATTAAAAAAAATACCACTTTTTGCTCCACTGGGGGAAAAGGATTTAAAAGTACTGTCTGAATCTGTCCGTTTGCAGAAGGTTAAGCAGGGACAGGCGATTTTCAGAAAAGGAGATGAAGGAACAGCCCTCTATGTGTTGAAAACAGGCCGGATCAAGATAGTTCTCCCATCAAGTCTTGGTGATGAAATTATTGTGTCAATATTTTCCGAGGGTGATTTTTTTGGCGAGATGTCCCTGCTTGACGGGGAGCCGCGATCTGCAGATGCAATAGCAATTGAGCCATGCGAGCTTTTCATTCTCAGCCGGAATGATTTTCTGGCCTTTCTCCAGGCCAACTTAAGCGGTGTAAAATCAATCCTCGCCCTTTTATCCCAGCGGCTAAGAAGAACCGATGATTTTCTGGAGGATGTCTGTTTTCTAAATATTTCCGACAGGCTCACAAAGGCCCTGCTGGAACTGGCAAAAGCCCACGGCAAAAAAGATGGCGGTAAAACCTCAATTGACCTGACCCTTACACAAAAGGAACTTGGCGACCTGGTAGGAGCCACCAGGGAAAGCGTTAACAAGGAATTAAAATACCTGCGCGAGGAAGGACTGATTGCAACGGAAGGCAACAAAATCACCATAATCAACATGAAAAAACTATCCAGCAGGATTGAAGAATAAACGATTTTTGATGACTGCTGATTTCAGCAAACCACTGTTACCGACCCTGGATCAGCTATCTTCTTCAACGCCCGATAACAGGCTGTCAAAATAGTCGTCTATGATTCTCAAGTAATCATCTGCCTTCTCAAGCTGCTTTATCGACTCCTTAAAGGCCTTGTTCCCATACATCCCCTTGACAAACCACGGCAGCCGACTCCGCATCATTTTACATGCAATCTCTTCGTTAATATATTCAGCCGTGGCAAGCAGATATTTTTTCATGGAATCCCGGACCGTCTCTAAGGCTGCGTCCTGATATGGCTCGCCATTAAGGTGAGAAACGGTCATTGAAAAAAGCCAGGGCTTGCCAATAGCCGCCCGGCCTATCATCACGCCATCACAACCAGTCTGCTCAAGCATCCTTGCAGCATCCTGGGGTGTCTGAATATCACCATTACCTATAACTGGAATTTTAAGGGATTGCTTCACCATCTTGATTACTGCCCAGTCAGCAGTGCCGCCAAAACCCTGTGTTGCTGTCCGTGGATGTATTGCTACTGCGTCTGCGCCTGCGTCCTGACATGCCGTGGCAATAGCCAGCGCACCGTCACCTGTCCTGTCCCAGCCGGTTCTCATCTTCATGGTAACAGGAACTGCAACAGCATCCCGCACCTTTCTTACAATCTCACCCGCAAGCCAGGGCGACTTCATAAGGGCGGAACCAGAGCCTGATTTCAGGATTTTTTTCACCGAGCAGCCCATGTTTATATCTACAATATCTGCGCCCTCTGCTTCGACTATCTTTGCTGCTCCAGCCATGATTTCCGGGTCTGATCCAAAAATCTGTATTGAAACAGGCTTTTCCTCTTCAACGGTTTTGAGCAGGTTTTCTGTCTTTTTATTCTCATAAACAAGCCCGTTGGAGCTTATCATCTCACTGCACACAATACCGCAGCCATTCTCCCTTGCTAAAAGTCTGAAGGGAAGATTGGTTATCCCTGCCAGGGGTGCAAGCAATACTTTATTTTCAAGTTCAAGACTACCTATCTTCAAATGTCCACCCTGCCTGTAAATTTTAATATTTTTGTTTTACATGCCATTATATTTTTTTCCTTCACGCCTTGTCTTCCACACCAGCACCCGCCTCTTTTGCTTTTGGGCTGGCCGATGGGTTGGCGTAGCAGAACAGGCAATTATGAAAGCACGGGTTATCCCTGTATGAGCCGATGTCCCTTGAAACCATGCACCCACATCCCTGCTTCACCCTTTGACCAGAGTCTTTTTTAGTTGAGATTCCCGGGCCAAACAGTTCTTCCAGGTAATCGCTGGGAATACACGAACTCCTTTGAATTCCCGTGCCCGCTCCCAAAGCATCCATTACTTCCCCTTCGCAGCATGTGAAAAGGGAAATTTTCCGCTGGGCAAGCATCTCCTGCATACTTTTCAGGATTTCAACTTTCTTTTCTATTGCCGGATCTATAAAGGTAAATCCCGGGCCAAGTCTTTTTTTTATTTTAGCATATTCGTCATAAAAACTTGTTATGCAGCGGTTTACACCAGCCCTGGATACATGGTCTGCAATTTTTTCCTGCCCCTTTAGATTGTTTTCAACGCTGCTTGCAATTACTTCTTTACTTTTCTTTTCTACTATGCCCTCTTCTATTTTGCCCGCACTGGCCGGGCTTTCATAGCTACTATTATAAAAACAAAGGGGATCAAATCTCCATGCAACAGCTTCCGGCCGAAACCGCCTGGCCAGCTCTGCAACCTGCGTCAGCCTGTCATCAAGAGGGGGAACATTGGGTTCAAGCAGTTGATTTTCAGCATTGATTGTAAAGTTAAAATACAGATTGTAGCCGCAATTGATGAGCCTCTCCCCATAGCCGCCCTCCAGAAAGGGAGCAAAATTCTTTGACCAGAATACGATTGTATGAACAAATTCCGGGGATGCCTGAACTGTGGAAATTTTTCTGTTATAGGGATTTGGAACCTCAAAGTATCCCTGGTTTATCCCCTGCATGAAGCTGTCCATATAAAATGCAGGGATGTCGGTTCTTCTTGAGGCAGAGATTACGGTTTTAAGTTTTTTTGGCATCGAAAAGTGAAATGACATTGGAGGCCTGAGCCTTTTGTGTGTCTACGTCTGTTGTAGCGGATTCATCTTGATTCTCGTCTTCTGCCCCTTCGTCGCCAACCTCATCATCGTCTACTGCGTCTGTGACAACATCCTCAGCGTCAACATCATCAGCATCAACCTCATCAGCGTCAACCTCATCGTCGTCAACCCCATCGTCGTCAACCACATGGTCTTCGTCTACAAGCTGAACGTGGCTGTCGGTTTCCTGAAACGGTTTGGCAGGTTCAAGAAGCTCTAATCGCACTTTGCTCCCATTCATTGAGAACTCATCACCGTCAATATAAGCATCCCTGAGTATCCAGGTAAAAGTCTGCCGGGGTACCTGGAGGATGAGAAGCGTCACATGATACCACCCCTGTTGTCTATCTGCGGTGATTTGCTCTATTCTGGCGTAGGTACGGGGAGCATCCTCGAAATAAACCAGAACTATATCGTTTTCTTTTGCCATAAAAAACCTTTAGTTATCAATTGAGGCCATTGCTGTTACAAGCCTTTATTTTACATGTTTACTATCCCAGAATCATTTGCACAAGTAAAAAATCCATTCATCTATTTATTCCAATTAATAAACATTTTATTGAATCGAATTTTTTTTACATTGTCTTTTTTGTTGTGATGGCGGAAGTAATATGGTATTTTAAAATATCTTTACTAAAATGGTCGTAATAAATTTTTCCCGGCCTGCCATTTCTACACAAAGGCAATCATTTTTTTTGCAGCAGGACACTATTTTTATTTATGGAGGAAACAATGGGCATCCTGGATTCGCTGGGTTTGAAAAAAAAAGCTGAAGATCCTGACCTTAAAACGGTATCTCTTATAGAAGGAGATGATAATCAAAGGTATGAGTTTAGCTGCAAGTTTAAACTGATGGAAAATGCAGTATGGTACAAGATCATCAACAACAAACGCACACCACACAAAGGTAATGCATACTCACTTTATGTTACCAAGAGCGATAAATTTGTTTTAAGAACAGAATTTTACATCCCAAAGGAATACGTTGATATAGTGAAAAAGCTCCCGTCATCTGGCTCGATGTCCTATTCGACTGATCTAAAGGGTTATGTAATTGACAGCAGCATTGCTTTTTTTAACAACTCAGAAGAACTCCTCGAACACTTTTTCTTTGACTGCCGCAAAGAAGGCGTTACCCTGGCATCTGCAAAAAACATTCCCACCGGCTATAAAAAGCTGCTTGCCAAACTTGATGACACCCTCTATGAAAGGCTGGAAAAGAAAATACTTGGAAAACTCAACAAAAAAGGTGAGGAAAAGGAAGCCTGATGAAATTCATAAAAAAAATTCTCTCATTGGCAATTATCTGCGGCATCATATACGGACTTTTCGGTTTTCATTACATCATAACCGATAATGGACTCAAGGTGCTGAAAAAAACATCCGTCACCCTTCAATATACTTTTGTTGACGCAAGGGGTGCCAAAATGATAAAAATCCTCCTTAAACCCGCTCTTATCGAGGCTGGAATAAACGATATTGTTGAAGACATCACTGATTAATTCCTGTTGAGAAACATTCAATTTTGTTCAAGCTCAAGGCGGATTGAAAGTTTAACCGCAGGAATACATGATGTTTAGAGGATACAGCTTAAAACAATCACGATTATGCAGTATTATTTGGGACTCAATATATACTTGACCGATAGGATATTTAATTATATGCTGTAAACTATATACCTGACGATCTTTTTTCCAACCGATGCTTTCTGCAGTTGTTCTTTAGGGGTGTACTTCATGAAAAAACTTTCCTTGATGCTACTGGTTCTCTTTATTGCTGTGAACACTTCTGCCGATGAATTTTCCGTTGTTATTGGAGACTGGGCTCCCTATGAATACTTCAATGATAAAAACGAACCTGCCGGTGTCAATGTTTCAATAATTACAGCAGTCGCAAAATTATTGGGCCACACCTTGACAATTAGCACCTATCCCTGGTCGCGGTGTTTAAAAAAAGTTGAGCATGGTGAAGCTGATGCAATCATGTCATTATACAAAACAAGCAAAAGAGAAAAATTTCTTTATTTTGTTCCTGAACATCTCAGTGGCGACTTCAATGTTTTGTTTGTTTTAAAAAGTTCCCACTTGACCTTTGATGGAGATTTAAAAATTCTAACAGGAAAAACTGTTCTGATTTCCCGCAATAATTCCTATGGCGATGCCTTTGACAATGCAAAAAACTTTACTAGATATGAAGTAGGCGGTTTTGAACAAATGTTTGGGATGCTTAGAAATAAAAGGGCGCCATACGCTATTTACAGCAGATACCCCCTTATTTATGGCTTAACCAAATATAAAATGATAAATGGAATAAAAATCCTGCCGACCCCAGTCAGTCAGGAAAACCTTTACATCGGTTTTACAAAGATAAAGGGCCCGCAGTATAAGGATATTGCATTACAATTTTCAGAAGCTCTTATAAAGTATAAAAAAAGTAAAGAATATAAGAAAGTGATAAGCAAGTATGAATAATGATAATATGTCGATTTGTATTATTACTTCATTTTTGATACTGCTTTAAAATCTTTTCTGCTTCAAGCAGTATTTCATTTTTCAGCGATTCCGGCTCAAGGACAATGGCTGAAGCTCCCCATTTCATAATCCAGAACTTTACATCGTCAAGCCCTGCAACCGTTGCCTTAAAAATAATAGACCCGTCTTCTTCCTCTGTTATTTCCTGTGACGGATGCCAGTTTTTTTCACTTATGTAACCAGCGCAATCCTTGAGAAACCGCACCTTCACATGTACTGCATCACCGCCAACAAAGACCCCGAAGCTGGTCTTGAGAAGTTCTTCTGCACTAAAATCATCGGGGACCTCATAGTTTTGCTGCATGATGGAAATATTTTCAATTCTATCAAGAGCAAAAATTCGAATGTCATTTCTAAGACTGCACATACCAATAAGATAAAAAGTTCCATCAACAAACAATATCCTGTATGGCGCAACCTGGCGGCTCGTCTTTTCCTGCTTGCTCATGGTGAAGTAATCTATCGACACAAACTGCTTTGAAATAAGGGCCTGGTTAAGGATGTCGAGCCGTTCCTTGAACTTGCCGTACTCCTTGAGGGGACGATTGCTGACCAGGTAAGCTTTTTCAATTTCTTCAATATAGCCAAGGGATTCATCGGGCAGGGTTGCCTGTACTTTTTGTAAAAATGATTCCAGGGAGTCGTGAAAAACCGTACCCTTCAGCGTGCCGAGCATTCCCCGTGAGAAGTAAAGTGCCATAAGCTCGGTAATTGAAAGGGGGATTGGTGTTTGATTCTTGAAAGTGTCGAGGATTCCCCACAGGCTTTTGTTATCGAATTTTTCTGCAATAAGCGGAAATCCTGCCTGCTGCAACGCCTCCAGATCACGATAAACAGTCCGTGGATGGCAGTCAAGGTCATGAGCCAGCTCTGACACCTGTTTACCCCGCCTGGAAGCAGAAAGATAACTTATTATCTTCCACTGTCTGCTTAACTGGTCGCCCCGTGCCATTTGGTTTCTTTATATGATGGATTTATAATATTAGTTTTTTTGGAAAAATGTCTTTGCTTCACACAGAAACTATTTCAATGCTGTTTTCACCAGCAAAGTCAGAGATTGCCTGTATTGCTTCGTCATAATCGTACATGTCTATGCTGTCTTTTATCTGGCGGATAAGTGAGTTGCCTATGAAATTTGTAGCCTCAGCCATCTGGATTTTTATTTCAGACGGGTTTGACATCTCAATAGCTTCTATGAGCTTTGACAATATTGGCGCAGCTTTCTCAACATCTATTTCAGCGGCATCAGCACTGCTTTCTTCTTCTGCCTTTGGCTCAAGCAGTAAAAGTGATTTAAAAACTACTTCCAGAGCCTCAATCACTTTCTTTACCATATCGGCTGTAGGTGGTGGTGCATCAGGATTATCCCTGACTTCTGCACTTGCCAACTCAAGTGTCTGGGCGACTTCCTGGAGAATATGTGCCCCGACATTTGAACCACTGCCCTTTACGCTGTGTGAATGCTCGCATAAAGCTGCCCAGTCACCTGCATCAAAAGCACTGGATATGTCCTGAATACAGTTTTTACTATTTTTCAAAAACCCGGAAAGAATACTCCTGAAAATGTTATCATCAAGGCTTAATGCATCCTTTGCCTCTTTGATCCTCATGCCGGGAAGGTTGTCTGGCAGTTTTACAGAATAATCTTCTTCATCAGTGGCTTCCGCAGCCGGCCCAGGCTCGTCAGCAATCGGTTCAGGCATTTCTGCAACAACAGGCTCAGGAGCCGCTGCTACAGGTTGTGCAGCATCCTCATTACTTGCGTTGACAAACCCTTCATTTTTCTTCAGGTGCTCCCACATCACTTGAAAAAGCCTGTCCTGGTTGATCGGCTTGGTGACGTAGCCGTTCATTCCTGCGTCAAGACATTTTTCTTCATCACCCTTCATGGCGTGGGCAGTCATGGCTATAATTGGCAGGTCCCTGTAAGCTGGATTTTTTCGCAGCACACCCGTGGCCTCATAGCCGTCCATTTCCGGCATTTGCATATCCATGAGTATCAGGTCGTAATAGTTCCCGTTAATCATGTCTACTGCTTCCTTGCCGTTGTTTGCTATCTGAACATCTATTCCAGCACCGTTGAGTATTGCAATGGCGATCTGCTGATTAGTTAAATTATCCTCTGCAACAAGCACCTTGGCACCCTTTATTTTATTTTTGTATACAGATGCCTTTGTGGTAATTTTGGCCTTGCCGCCAATTTTCAATTGATCCTTGCCAAACACGTCCATAATTGCATCAAACAATGAAGATGCGATTATAGGCTTGGTAAGAAAGCCCTGTATATCATCCTTATCATGATCTGTTATTTCTGCTTCCCTGCCAAAGGCGGTCATGATTATTATGGGTATCTTTAAATTCAGATCATTTCTTACTGTACTGGCTGTTTCAAGTCCGTCCTTACCGGGCATCAGCCAGTCGCTGATAAAAAGGCCGTAGGGATTTGAGGCTGTCTGCTGTTCCCTGAGTACCTCAAGGGCAATATCACCGGATTCAACGGTATCAACGCCCAGACCAAAGGACCTGAGAATTTTAGCCATAATAATTCTGCTGTCAGCATCATCGTCGGCAACAAGAACTCTAAGCTCAGCGAGATCATCGGGCATATTAAGCTTGATTTCTTTTCCAGAGGGCTGCCGTTGCAGTTTTACTGTAAAAAAGAATGTGGTTCCAACCCCGTATTCGCTCTCCACCCGAACTTCGCCGTTCATATTTTCAATGAGCTGCTTGCTGATTGTAAGTCCGAGTCCTGTGCCACCGTACTTCCTGGTTGTAGAGGCATCTGCCTGGGTGAAAGGCTCGAACAGGTTTTCCAGGTAGGTCTGCTTCATCCCAATGCCAGTGTCTTTTACATAAAACTCTAAAAGAACACTTTCCATTGTTTTTTCCAGTTCCTTTACACCTATGGCAATGGTGCCGCCAGAATCAGTAAATTTAATCGAGTTACCCGCCAGGTTGGTAATAATCTGCTGAAGCCTCAGGGCATCGCCAATGACGGCCATTGGAGTCCCAGGTTCTACATCCACCAGGAGTTCCACGCCCTTTTCAGCAGCCTTGCTTGCAAAGATGTCTGATACCTTGTCCAGGGTGCTGTTTATCCTGAATGGGTTGTCTTCCAGATCAAGCTGGCCCGCCTCGATCTTGGAAAAATCAAGGATGTCGTTGATAATGCCAAGCAATGAGTGGCCTGAGTTATGGATAATCTTGAGGTATTGATTCACCTTGGGAGAGAGTTCCTCTCCCATTGCAAGGTCTGCCGCAGAGATAACACCGTTCATTGGTGTACGAATTTCATGGCTCATGTTGGCCAAAAATTCGCTTTTTGCCTCGGTAGCTGCATCAGCGGTTTCCTTGGCTTTCTGCAATTCATCATTTGCAGTTTTAAGTGCTGCGGTTCTTTCATCTACCCTGCGTTCCAGGTTTGTATATGCGTTTTGTATTGCATCCTCGGCCCGCTTTCTTTCAGAAATGTCTTCCAGAAGACCTTCTATGCGGATTATTCTGCCATCATCATTTTTAATGGCAGTTGCATGATTGGAGACCCAGATAATGGTATTATCTTTCCTGTAGAACTGGCATTCAAAGTTTTCAACGCTGTTCTTTTCATTAAGTATGGTCAAAAATTCTGCTCTTTTATCTTTGCTTACAAAAATCTGCTCGCTGATGTCGATTATACCTTCAATGAGGTCTTCCGGGGAGCCGTAGCCCAAGATCCTTGCCATTGTAGGATTAGCACCGATAAATTTGCCATCTGATGAAGACTGGTATATGCCTTCCAGAGCGTTTTGGAATATTCCCCTGTACAGTTTTTCAGATTCTGCGAGTTGCTTTTCAGCCTGCCTTTGTTTTGCGATTCGTGCTTCCAGGGCCTGGTTTAGAAGTTTGAGTTCTTCCTCCCTTTTTTCAATATGCCTGGTCATGACGTTGACTTCTGAAACAATAGCATTGATGTCTGTCTGGGGGACAGACAGCAGGGGGTGCTGGTATTCACCATGGGCAATTGTCTTGATACCTTCAATGAGTTGCGCCAGTGGCTTATTAAGGGTAAAACGCATGATAATCTGCGTACCCAGTATGACTATGAGCAGAACCGATATTATGATAACAATCATGGTCCTGATCATTGTTTCCTGTGTTTGTTTTATGCTTTTTGTTGTGTAGATAACCTCCACAACACCGACTGCGTCACCACCCTTTGCAATCTTTTTATTCGAGACCAGAACGTCTTCCATATCCTCTGGCATACTTTCGAAAAGGACATCATAGTCGGTCCCAACCTTGATGCCCACCATAAAATCTGTACTCAGGTATGCACGTGAAATTTGTTCTATTGTGCCTGCATCCAGGTTCCACAGTGGTTGAACCAGAACTTTTGCAAGTTCAGCCGTGGTAGTGTCTGCTGAGGATTCCAGTTCTTTCTGGGCAAGTATTGTTGAATAAGTGTAGTATGCACCAGCCAGCACTGCAACAACAGTGCTGATTGTTATTGTGAGCCAGAATATCAAATCCCTTGAAAGAGTACGGTATCTGTATGTCTTCATGACGCTCAGAATCGACATTTATTTCTCCAGGTTCTACTTTTTTATAACACAAAGGTGTGCCATAAATAAAAAAACAAATCTCTTAACCAATAACATATAATTTTTTTAGTATTCGTCTAATATTTGAAAGTAATTTATTACGTTCAATATGTCAAGCACAATAGAAATAGGGGTTTGTAATTGGCAGACATTTACAACATTATAGTGGCCCAATAAAATAATTTTACCAGCACAACCTATTCAAACGACTGATATTATGCTGTCAACGGAAAAAAAGTTATCTCATTCATAGAATCAACATCCTCCCCAAGTACCTTAGTTTTGCGAGGGGTAGATGCTCATAGTATCACCGACTATCAGCATCTTCACCATTAGAAAGCTATAGAATGATTATTTCATTGACTTCAAGATTCTTTTTCCCAGCCTTGAGTGATATTGTATGATTTGAAGCATCATGTTCAAGAAAAAGGAGCCAGTTTTCTGATAGTGCGCGTTTCAGGATGGCTTCCTTCTCATCCATAATTGCCAGTGGCTCATTGTCATAGGCCATGACCCAGGGGATCGGAAGATGCCCGGAGGTTGGTATAAGGTCAGCACAAAAGAACAGGGGCGAGTCATCGTCCTTTACCAGAACATGTTGCTGTCCGAGTGTATGACCGTTTGTTACAATAATTTCAATTCCATCGATGGGGTTGTCCCCCGGCTCCAGAAGCTTTAGTGCTCCTGCATCCTCAAGGGGCTTAAAATTATCCAGAACAAAGCTCGAAGCCTCCCGTGGGCCGGGGTTGAGCGCAATTTCCCACTGGGCCTTCTGGATATAGTAAGTTGCATTTTCAAAGGCAGGAACCGCCCTGCCCCCATCAAGCTTTGTTGAACCGCCGCAGTGATCAAAATGAAAATGCGAGAGGATCACCGCTGTTATATCTCCTGGAGCAAGCCCAATTTTTGCAAGTGCGGTTTCCGGGCTGGCATCAAGTTCTGCAACATCGTAAATCTTTTTTTCCTTTTCAGGAAGCTTGGTTCCCATCCCGGTATCAACCAGGATATGCTCATCACCATCGCTGAGCACCAGTCCATTTGTAGCCATTGGAATCTGATTAAGCTTGTTGGGCTGAATTCTTTTTTCCCACAGCACCTTTGGAACCACACCAAACATTGCACCGCCATCAAGACGGAACACACCAAAATCGACTGACTTACACTCGAACCGACCGATCCTCATATAACTCTCCTAATATTAATGTGTACCTGATAAAAAATGTCTTCGCATACAATCTCTTGGGGTTCCGTTCCTGGGGATAGCACGCCAGGCTATTATTCGCCGCCCTTACAGGGCAAAATTGATGCTGGCCTTATTGTTAAAGCTTATCCCTGCTGAAGAACCTGCGGATTCTCTGCCTGTCCCCTGTACTGCTTAAAGAAATTTCACTGATTAATTTGGTTCTTTATGACCGCATTTTTTGTCTGCACATGCTAAAAATTTGCCCTCTTTTTTGGTGCTTTTTTCAAACAACAGGGGGGCGCTACATGCAGGGCACGCCTTTGCAACGGGCTTATCCCATGATGCAAAGGTGCATTTGGGGTAATTGGTGCAGCCGTAGAATATCTTGCCCCTTTTTGATTTTTTCTCAGCAATGCCGCCATCGCAGCCATCTTCCGGGCATTTGATGTCGAGTCCCTTTCCATTAACACTCAGTGAACGGGTGTTTTTGCATTTTGGGAAGCCTGTACAGGCCATGAACGGGCCGTACTTGCCTTGCTTGATAACAAGGGGTTTTTCGCATTTCTCGCATTTTTCATCTGTGGGTATATCAGCAACACGGTTTTGTTTTTCAGCAACTACGGTTCCCTTTTCATCCCTTGAGTAATTTGTTGAAAACTTACAATCAGGATATCCTTCACATGCCAGGAAGGGCCCGCTTTTACCGACTTTAATATGTAGTACTTTTTTACAGTCCGGGCATTCAAGGGGTGTTGGTACTCCCACACCTTTGATGCTGGTCATTTTATCGCTGGCTGTATCAAGTACCTGCTTAAATGGTGTATAAAAATCTGATAATATTTCTATGGAATCAGCCTTTGATGCTTCTACAAGGTCAAGGTTGTTTTCCATTTTAGCGGTAAAATCCACGTTAAATATATCCGGGAAAGTCTCCACCAGAAGATCATTAACGATAAATCCAAGTTCCGTTGGCTTGAATGAGCCTTTTAAAAGATCCACATAGCCCTTTGCCCGTATTGTCGAAAGGATGGCAGCGTAAGTACTGGGCCTTCCAATGCCGTTTTCTTCAAGCTCCTTAACAAGTGATGCTTCTGTAAATCTGGGAGGAGGAGCAGTAAAATGCTGCTTTGGGTCGAGCTTTTTTAGGGCCAGTTTCATGCCCTCTGCAAGCTCTGGAAGCACTCCCTTTTTCTTCTGGGATTCTATTTCCTGATCAGCAGACAGGTAGAGCGTCATGTATCCAGGAAACTTGATTATGGAGCCGCTTGCATTAAAGGTATAGTCGCCTGCCTTGATTGCTGCGGATGTCTGGTCAATAAGAGCCTGGGCCATCTGGGAGGCCACAAACCGTTTCCAGATCAACTCATAGAGCCGGAACTGATCCTTTGAAAGATAGGGCCTGACATCATCGGGGGTGTTGAAAGCAGATGTGGGACGTATTGCCTCATGAGCATCCTGGGTTTTATTTTTATTTTTAAAAAATCTGGGTTTTGGGAGTGCGTAATCAGCACCGAATTTTTTTGTAACAAGATCCTTGGCTTCAACAGCCGCTTCCATTGCGATACGTGTTGAGTCTGTCCTCATGTAGGTGATAAGACCAACAGGTTCGCCTGGGCCAAGCTCAATACCCTCGTAGAGCTGCTGCGCCACGGTCATGGTTTTTTTGGCAGTAAAATGCAGTTTCCGTATAGCATCCTGCTGCAGCTTGCTTGTGGTGAATGGCGGCAATGGATTGCGCTTGGTGGTCTTTTTGACCAGCTTGTCAATTATATAATCTGCCTTTTCAAGATCAGACAGTATCTGGTCAGATGCTTCCTTGTTGGGAATTTTAAGCTTTTTCCCTTTCTTTTTTACAAGCTTTGCCTCAAAGGGCGGTGGTGTCGGAGCATCAAATGTAGCGGTCAGTGACCAGTATTCCTCGGTTTCAAAGGCGTAAATTTCCCTTTCACGTTCGCATATTATCCGCACAGACACGGACTGCACGCGGCCTGCGGAAAGCCCGCCCTTTACTTTTCTCCATAAAAGCGGGGAAACCTGGTAGCCCACCAGCCGGTCAAGTATTCTCCTTGCCTGCTGTGCCTCATATTTTTCTGAGTTGAGTTCCTGGGGTGATTCAATGGCCTCGGTGATGCCATTTTTTGTAAGCTCATGAAAAAGCACCCTGTAAAACTTTCGGTTCTTTTTTTTCAGCACGTCTGCGGCGTGCCAGGCTATGGCCTCGCCTTCACGGTCAGGGTCAGGTGCAAGGTAGATTTCTTCTGCCTTGCCGGCTGCCTTTTTCAATGCCGTTATCACCTTGGCTTTACCAGGGATAGTGGTATACTTGGGTTTGAAACTGTTTTCTACCTCAATGCCCAGTTCCTTGGGCGGCAGGTCGATTATATGACCGACAGTGGCAGCAATGTTGAATTTCTTACCAATATATTTTTTCAGAGTCTTAACCTTGGTTGGTGACTCTACAATCAATAACGGTTTGCTCACGTTCAATCCTCATGCTTGTAAAACATTTTACCAGGAGCCTGTTTTGCCAGCCCCTTTAGCTCCAGTTGAAGGAGTAAGGCTGAAAGGTTCCCTGGTTCCATGGAAAGTTTAAAGGCCAGGTCGTCAATATGAACAGGGTAAGGGCTTAAAATATCAAAGGCTCTTTGCTCATCTGCATCCCCTGGTCTGGCTTCAGTTTTCGGCTTCTTTGTATTTTGTTTCGAATTCCCCATGCTCTGAAATTTACTAAGAAAAGGAAATTCCTCGATTATATCCTGTGCATTAACAGCAAGCTTTGCGCCCTGCTTTATCAGGGAATGTGTTCCAGCACTCCGTGCGGATCGGACACTGCCCGGCAGTGCAAATACTTCCCTGTTCTGGTCAAGTGCTGTCCTTGCCGTGATCAGGGCACCACTTCTTTTTGCGGCTTCAACAACAACCACGCCCAGGGACAAACCGCTTATAACCCTGTTGCGTATTGGAAAATGATGCGCTGCTGGCTCGGCATTTAGATGAAACTCCGATATGACAGCACCGTTTTCTGAAATCCGTTTGTAAAGCCCGGCGTTTTCGCTGGGATATATCTTCAAAAGGCCGGTTCCCAATATTGCGAGCGTAGCACCACCAGCTTCAATAGCTCCTTCGTGGGCTGCGGTATCAACACCCCTTGCCATTCCACTTACAATGGTTATCCCCATGGCTGCGAGGTTTCCGGCAATTTCCCATGCCGATGAAAGCCCGTAATCCGTGGCATTACGCGAGCCTACGACCGCTATATTTGCTGAGTGTGGCTGTAGTTTACCCAGGACGTAAAAAAACGGCGGCGGATCAGAGATCTCCTTTAAAAGCGGGGGATAATCAGGGTCGTTCAAGGTAATTATCCTGATCCCCTTTTTTTGGGCAGTCTCTATTTCCCTGTAGCTGGCATCCCGTTTTTTGACACTTTTTATATTTTCGGCAAGTCTCTGGGAAATCCCATTCACTTTGACAAGCTCAGATATTGAAGCATCCAGCACCCTTTCAGGGGTTTCAAAGAAATCAATAAGCTTTCCAAAAAGCAGGTTACCGATTCCATGAACACTTCTCAATGTCATCCAGGGGACAAGGCTTTCCATTGCAGCTCTTTCGCTACTATCTAATCAGGCGCAGCTTTTCCTGTGCTTTTGGTGCTGCTGCGCTAAAGGGACGTTCTTCGACCACCCTTTTCAGGTAAAACTCAGCGTTTCTTTTGTCGTTGAGCGCCAGATAGGAAAAACCTATTTTCAACAGGGCATCCTCATACTTATCGCCCTTGGGGTATGCGTCCACGACCTTCTTGAAGGTGAATATCGCCCCAAGATAATCCTTAATGGCATAGTCGCATTCTCCGCCCCAATAAAGGGAATTGTCAGCCAGCTCATGGCCTGGAAAATTTGTGGACAGGTTTACAAACATTTCCTGTGCCACCTTATAATTACCAGCCTTGTACAGGCTGAATGCCCTTTTATATTTAGATTCTGGAGAATTGTCATCCAGCATGGCTTCTTGTGTGGTTTTTGTTGCGGCTTCCCTTTCCTGGCGTTTTTTCTTCATCTTCATACCGTAAACCGATGTAAAATCATTTGATCCACGGTTTTTTTGCGCTGGAAAAAGGGCTTTGTTTGATCTGCCCGAATTCTGGTAGTTTCTCCCTGAATTCCTCGAATCCAGGGCTGAATCTTCCCTTTCCGAACCTTTTCTTGAGCCTGGAGTCTCCTTGCCGGTTATGATCCTCTGGTGGTTGTCTACCATAAACTGAATTACGGAAACCGTATGTTGCAATTCTTCAATTTTTCTATTGGCCTCTGCAAGCTGCTCCTCTACTGTCAAAGTGCGGCTTGCGGAATCACCAGTATCAACACCGGGTTTTAAAGCACAACCCGATACCAGAAAGATTGCAATTAAAACAAACAAAGGGAGTTTTTTAATCATAGCAAAATCTCCAAAAAATAATGAGCCAGGCTCTATTTATTATTCTTTTCCTGCCAGGCAAGCAAAATTGGACTGGCAACAAATATTGAAGAATACGTACCTATAAGCACTCCGATTATCATGGCAAAGGAAAAGTCATGAATAATTCCGCCACCCAGAACAAACAAACATCCAAGAACCAGCATGGTCGTTAAAGAGGTAAGTACTGTCCTGCTCAGTGTTTCGTTCAGGCTTCGGTTGATAATGTGGCCGAATTCATTCCTGTTGTGCTTATACAAATTTTCCCTGACCCTGTCGTAAACTATTATAGTATCGTTTAGGGAGTAACCTATGATGGTCAACAGAGCTGCAACTATCGGGAGAGAAAACTCCTTGTCAATTAAAGAAAAAATACCAACCGTAATGGTCACATCATGGATAAGAGCAACAATGGCACCCATTGCATATTTGAGCTCCAGCTTCCAGAACAAAACCATGGAAACCACCAGGGCCGCCCCCATAAGGTATGGCACGCTGGTCGTTACTAATGACATGGCATACACGCCCCCAAAAAGGACACCAGCAACTATTGCACTTTCTATCAGCTTTTGTTCAAAACGCCAGGAAATGTATATGGTAATAAAAAGCAGGGCATAGAACATGGCGTAAAGTGCTTTTTCTCTCAAATCTGCACCAACCTTCGGGCCGACCATGTCAACACGTCTGATATTGCTGTCAACACCGGTGGTGTTGTTAAATGAAGACTTGAGTTGTTCCAGTATGTTAGATTCCGGGTCAATGGTTTCGTTCATGTGGACTAAAAACTCGTTTTTAGATGGATCTCCGAAACCCTGTACCGTCGATATTTCAATCCCAACGCCTAACAAAGCTTTTTTAACGCTGTCGATTTTGACAGGTCCACTAAACTGAACCTGGATATCAGTCCCGCCGGCAAAGTCAACACCAAGCTTTAAACCATTGTGCATGACCAGGGAAACCGCTGTTACAATGAGCAGTAAAATGGAAAAGGCAAAGGCAATCTTTCTTTTTCCTATGAAATCAAGGTTAATGTCAGGTTTGATAAATTGCATCAATTAAGTTCCTTTTATATACTTATCATTTGATATACTTTTCAATCTATATGCTAATCGATTTTGCTTTACGATTAACCAGAAAATAGTCGAAAATCATTCTTGTAATAACAAGGGATGTAAAAAGACTTGAAACTACACCCAGGCTTAAGGTCACAGCAAAACCTTTTATTGGTCCGGTTCCAAACTGAAAAAGAACCAGAGCTGCAATCAGGGTTGTGATGTTAGCATCCAGAATCGTCAAGGTTGCCCGGTCATAGCCAGCCTCAAGTGCTGCCCGCGGGGTCTTGCCGATATGGAGTTCCTCCCTGATCCGTTCAAATATCAGCACATTCGCATCAACCGCCATACCAATGGTCAGAATTATACCTGCAATTCCAGGCAGGGTAAGGGTTGCGCTAAAAGCGGCAAGTCCTGCACCGATAAGAAAAATATTGAGTATAAGAGCTATATCCGCAATTAAACCAGAGCCCTTGTAGTATATGAGCATAAAGAATATAACCAGAACACCACCCACGCACATTGACATTAAACCAGCCTGTATTGAATCATCTCCCAAAGATGGCCCGACGGTCCTTTCCTCAAGTATCTCAACAGGAGCTGGCAAAGAACCAGAACGCAAGGCGATTGAAAGGTCATGGGCCTCGTCCATTGAGAACCTGCCGGTGATTTGTGCATCACCGCCTGCAATTTTTCCCTGAATCTGGGGAGCAGAATAGACCTTATTGTCAAGTACTATAGCAAGAAGCTCGTTTACATTATCTCCGGTTACTGTCTCGAAAATTTTGGCTCCTTTTTTATCAAAACGGATCCCGACATAGGGTTCGTTGTATTGGTCAAAATTAACCTTGGCATCAATTAAATGGGTTCCTGTAAGTGACGCTCTTTTCTTTACCAGCCAGGGTTTTTTGTTTACAACTTTCCCATCTTCATTTTTGATGTCCTGAAAAAGAATTTCCTCGCCAGGAGGCGGGGTGCCATCAACGCTGTCTTTGGTATTGACGAGCTTAAACTCAAGCATGGCGGTTTTGCCGATAAGATCCTTTGCCCTTTCAGCATCACTGATACCCGGAAGCTGGATAAGTATCCTGCGCTCTCCCTGAATCCTGATATCCGGCTCTGCAACACCAAACTGGTCAATCCTGTTTCGTATTGTCTCAAGCGCCTGCTCCACGGCCATCTTCTTGATCTGGTCAGCTTCCTCATCCTTAATTCTCAGGATAACGACCTCGGTTCCGTCGGTTTCAACACTTTTGGACTTCACGTCAAGACTATTTTCAAATTCTTTTTCAAAAAGTGTCTCAAACAATCCAGCATTTTTCCTATCCCTGATCCTGACGGCAATTTCCCGCCCCTTGTCCCAGTCTAAGGAAATTCTGCGAATGTGTTCGGATTTCACCTTTGCCTTGACTTCCATAGACAAAGTATTGACCCTGTTTTTGACAGCCTCTTCAGACTGCACTTCCAGAACCAGGTGCATTCCTCCCTGTAAATCAAGCCCAAGATTAATCTCTTTGTTGGGCCAGACTCCAGGCTTGAACGTTGACACCAGCAACAACGCAGCAGTCAGTAAGACTACTGTAACTCCAGCAAACTTCCATGGAAAACGTTCCAATTTGCTAAGTCCTTTCTAAATGTGATTTATTAAACAGCTAAAAAAAATTATTTTTTTGCCTGATCCTTGAGTTAATTTTCTTTTTTAACCTCTGCCTGAGGCGGGTTCAAAAGAGAAACATTACCTTTAAGGACCTTTATATCAACCTTGTCACTTATCTCCAGGGTCACAACAGATTCATCAATTTTTACAATCTTGCCCATGATGCCACCACTGGTTATAACCTTGTTGCCCTTTTTCAGGCCTTCAAGCATTTTCTTATGTTCTTTCTGCCTTTGGGAATTGGGCCTGAAAACCAGGAAGTAAAAAATCATTACCACCATTATCAAAGGCAAAAACATGCCTCCCACGCCGCCTGCCTGCCCTGCCCCTGCTGCTCCATTTTGTGTCATTGCGTATGCTACGTCAAACAATTTAGGTTCCTCCCCAAGTAAACTTAAAACTACAGCAAAATTTGCATGAAAGCGCATCAACGATGCTTCATTAATTTTGCAGGGCCATCCCCCCGTGGCTGACCTTTTTTGAATTGACTGTAATGAAAAGGGCAGGAACGGGGTCCGGCCCATACAGCATTTTTATGATATGTAAAAAATTTAAACCTTAGTCTTTAAACACCCGGTTAATAATTGTGTCAACATGTTTCATGTGGTAATCAAGATCAAATATTTCATTGAGCCTTTCTTTACCAAGATATTTTATCACACTCTCGTCTTTGTCAAGAAGCTCTTTAAAATCGAGTTTTTCATGCCATGCCTTCATGGCCTGTGTCTGAACGATTTTATAGGCATCTTCTCTCAAAGCTCCAGATTCTGCAAGGGCTATCAGCACCTGCTGGGAAAAAATCAGTCCCTTGAAAAGACCCAAATTCTCCTTCATCCTTTCTGGAAAAACTTTCAAATTCTTGACCAGGTTTGCAAATCTTGCCAGCATGTAGTCCATAAGTATCGTGGAGTCCGGTGCTATTACCCGTTCCACCGATGAGTGGCTGATGTCCCGCTCATGCCACAATGGCACGTTTTCAAATGCTGCTATGGAGTTTGAACGCACGATTCTGGCAAGGCCGGATAAATTTTCAGAGCCTATTGGATTTCTTTTGTGGGGCATTGCAGAGGAGCCTTTTTGACCCTTGGCAAAGTATTCCTCCACCTCCAGGACCTCTGTCCTTTGCAGGTGACGGATTTCAACTGCCATCTTTTCAATGGATGAAGCGGTTATTGCAAGGGCTGAAAAAAATTCTGCATACCGATCCCTCTGGATAATCTGGGTTGATGCCGGTGCCGGCTTGAGGTTCATTTTTTCGCAAACATACGCCTCTACTTCCGGGGGTACATTGGCAAAGGTACCGACTGCGCCGGAAATTTTTCCATAGCTCACAGAGTCGATTCCGTTTTCAATACGCTTCCTGTTGCGCTTCATCTCGTCATACCAGACCGCAAGCTTTAGCCCAAAGGTGATTGGCTCTGCGTGGATACCGTGTGACCTGCCAACCATGATCGTATTTTTATGCTCCATGGCCCGTTCTTTTATTGCTTCGAGGAGCGTGTCTACGCCTTCAAGTATAAGGCTGCCGGCCTTCCTGAGCCTGTGTGCCATGCCCGTATCAAGAACATCCGAGGAGGTCAGCCCCATATGTATGAACCTGGAATCTGCACCAACGTATTCTGCAACATTGGTTAAAAACGCTATGACATCATGCCTTGTTTCAAGCTCGATTTCCTCGATTCTCTCTACGTTGAAATCAGCTTTTTCCTTGATGGTTGCAAGGGCATCTTCAGGAATCCTGCCAAGTTTGGACCATGCTTCACATGCGTTAACTTCAACCAGAAGCCACGACTCAAATTTGCTTTTCTCTGTCCAGATGTCAGCCATTATATCGCGTGAATATCTTTTAATCATTTTTATCTTCTTTTAATCGTCTGTTTTTTATTGAAATTTATTTAAACCTCAGCAAGTCTGCACTCTTTTCAAAAACCAGATATTGCCAATTTTTTCATAATACAAGCCACCCAATACAGAAAGGTTGTACAACCTACATGAATATTTTCTCCGTGTCAACTTGGGTCTTAATCATTTTTTTGCTTACTGCTCACAAACAATCCCGCCTTCATTGGGCTTCATATCAGGATCGCCAAGAATTTTTATTGTAATACCGCGCCTGGCTTCAAGATCAAGAATTTCCCTGCGTTTGCGGTTCAAAAGATAATCAGCCACATTTACAGGTACGGTACACTTAACAGTAGAAATATCGCCCTTGAGGGTATCAAGGGTCAGTCGCCTGATAAATCCAAGGCCTATGGACTCCGACGACGGAACCATGCCTTTTCCAGCACACCGTGAGCACACTTCGTAGCTGCCAAACTGGATTGACGGCCTTATCCGCTGGCGTGACATCTCAAGAAGTCCAAACTTTGAAATCCTGCCGATTGTTGTCCTTGCTTTATCTTCTTTTGCAAATTCCTTTGCTGCCTTGGCAATCTTGGTTCTGTTTTTCGATTCCCGCATATCGATAAAGTCAATCACGATTAACCCGCCAAGATCCCGCAGCCTGAGCTGGCGCATAACCTCTTCTGCTGCCTCCATGTTTGTCTGGAGGGCGGTTGCCTCGATTGAAGATTTTTTAGTAGCCCTGCCAGAGTTCACATCAATAGAAACAAGGGCCTCTGTCTGCTCAATAACAATAGAGCCGCCAGATTTGAGGCGGACACTGTTTTCAAAAATTGTCGCGATCTGCTGCTCAACCTGGTGGTGAGAAAAAATCGGCTTCAGCCCCTTATAAATTTTAACGATCCCTGCATGTTTGGGGGCAACAACGTTTACAAATTCTTTTATCTCATTAAAAACCGTTTTATCATCCACCAGAATCTGGGTTACATCAATTGTAAAGTTGTCCCTGATTGCGCGAATTGCAAGGTTTCGCTCTTTATATAAAAGAGTTGGGGCTTCTTCTTTTACAGCCTTTGATTTAATGCTTTTCCATATCCGCATCAAATATCGCAAATCCTTGGTCAGCATGGATTTTGTGCTGTTTGCTCCTGCGGTTCTGACAATAACTCCGTAGCCCTCTGGAATTTTCAGCTTGGAAAGGATCTCCTTGAGCCTTTTGCGCTCTGTTTCGCCTTCGATTTTTCTGGAAATGCCATTATTCTTGCTACCGGGCATAAGCACAATGTACCTGCCGGGAAGAGATATAAAAGTTGTGAGCATTGCCCCTTTCCGCATGTAGGGGTCTTTTATGACCTGAACCAGAAGTTCCTGACCTTTTTTTAAAAAATTTTTTATGGAACTGTCGCCTGTGCGGTTTTCCATAAAATAATCGCTGTGAATCTCCTGTATCTGCAAAAACCCGTGTCTGTCTGCGCCATAGTCTATGAAAACAGCCTGTAGACTTGGCTCTACCCTGGAAATAACGCCCTTGTATATGTTGCTTCTGGTTATTTCCTTTGTTGCAGACTCTATATGAAAATCTTCGAGCTTGCTGTTAGTAATTTTTGCGATTCTGCATTCTTCCGGGTCAATCGCATTTATTAATATTTTGCTTGTCATACTCTCCTTACTTAAACCCTTGTATTTACCACCTGTTTTTTATATCACCATGGGGCTTTTTAACACTAAGGTTTGCCTGTGGCAGTCAAAATGTAACAACCCTAAAGTAAAGATGGTTATTAAATTGTATATTTCAAGTCAACTAATAATTACATTTTTTAGTTTTTACCGTGGAATGAGAAATCGTGTTACAGCTTCTGGCGGGAAAAAATTTAACCGGGGAACACTGGAACCACCTTCAAAATGTCCCCTGAAAATAATAAAAAATTAAATTTTGCGCCCTGTAATAAAATCGGGCACTTTTGCCATTATCTAATTATCACTGCCCTGACATATTTTATTTTGATGATTTAAAAATAAAAATTCATCTACAGTTTTTTCTCAAACACTAATTTGCATCACCAGACTCTATCTTTAATTCAATTTTTAATCGTGATGCTATTTCTTTAATTCTATTTTGCGCTTCTTCGTAATCATAACTGTCCAGTAATTCTTCAATACCTTCGTAATCGTCTCCTGCAAGGGCCTGCTGCGCCCTTTTCATGGCTGCCTCAATCGCAGAGGGACTGGAAAACTCAATAGCATTACCAAGCCCTTCAAGAACTGCGGCAATTGTCTCTGGTGAAGCACTTGCAGCATTGCTGGTACTGGTCTTTTCTTTTTCAGGCTCAAGCGTTGCCAGCGAGTTCAGGATCTCTTCCAGATCCTCAAACACCTTTTCAAGAAGGTTCATGCCCGGCTCTTCCTTGTCTGCATTTGTGCTGGCATGTTCTAACTGCCATGCAGACTCCTGGAGCTTGAACGCACCAATGTTTGCTCCGCTGCCCTTTAATGAATGTGCCAGTTCTCTAAGCTCAGGAAAATCTTTTTCATCAAAGGCCTTTTTCATGGACTCTTCGGTCGCAAGGTTGATTTTACGGAAGCCTGATATAATAGACATAAAAACCGGCGCATCAAGGTTGAGGGCATCCATTGCCTCTTTAATCTTGATGCCTGGCAGCTCCTCTGGCAACCCTTCGTTTTCCTGAAGCTCATCGGTTTCCTCTGGATGACCTTCCTCGGAATCGTGATCCCCGGTGCTGTTTTCCAGGAACTTCCACAGGGTTTGAAAAAGTTTATCCTGGTTAATGGGCTTTGTTACATAAGCGTCCATGCCGGCAGCAAGACATTTCTCCTCGTCACCCTTCATTGCATTGGCTGTCATTGCAATGATTGGCAGGTCGTTAAATTTACCCATACTTCTGAGGGTTCTTGTGGCTTCGTAGCCGTCCATCACCGGCATCTGCATATCCATGAGTACGGCATCGTAATCCTTTGCAGAGACCATATCAACTGCTTCCTGGCCGTTGTTTGCTATCTCGACTATGATACCTGCACCAGAAAGAACCGCCTTTGCGATTGCCTGGTTGGTCAGGTTGTCTTCAACAACCAGAATATTAAAACCCTTGAGCCGTTTCTTGTACACCGATGCCTTGGTTGTTATCGGTTTTTTGGAGCCGGAACTCATCAACTCTTTTTTCCCGAAAACATCCATTATCGCATCAAAAAGGGATGATGAAAATACAGGCTTCATAAGAAACCCGTCAATCCCGACTTTCTGGGCCTCGATCCTTTCTGTTTCCTTGCCAAAACCGGTCAGCATGATTATTGGCGTTTTAATTTCAAGCTCATGACGGATGATTTGAGAAACTGTAATTCCGTTGATGCCCTTCATCCTCCAGTCCATCAGTATCAAACCATAGCCCTTTGGATTCTTGCGCAAAGTTTCAAGGGCCTCCCTGCCGGATGCAGCCAGATCCGTCTGGAACTTGTAAGAATCAAGGATTCTCTTGGTTACTTCTCGGCTGAACTGGCTGTCGTCAACCACAAGTACCTTCAACTTATCAAGCTCTTTTGGCACAACCAAAGGCTGGTCAACCACCTCTGCCTGGCGATCCACTTTAACCTGGAAAGCAAAGGTACTACCCTCCCCCTTTTCACTTTTAATCCAGATATCACCATCCATCAGTTCCACAAGCTGTTTGCTTATGCACAGCCCCAGCCCTGTTCCGCCATATTTTCTCGTTGTGGAGGCATCAGCCTGGGTAAATGGTTTAAAAAGCTTTTCAATCTGTTCAGGAACCATACCGATTCCAGTATCCATGACACTCAACTCCAGTACCGCACCATCTACTTTTAATACTGAATCGGGCGTAACATCCTTAACACCGATGCATATCATCCCTTCAGTATCAGTAAATTTGATAGCATTACCCACAAGGTTCGTCAGTATCTGCTGAATCCTCAAGGCATCACCCTCAAGCGCCATGGGGCAGGACTGTTCAACATCAAGGAGCAGTTCTATAAATTTATCCTGCGCCCGGGTTGCAAAGAGTTCCGTCACCTTTTCAAGGGTTTCGTTTAGCCTGAATGGTTGAATATCAAGCTCAAGCTGCCCTGCTTCAATTTTGGAAAAATCAAGAATATCGTTAATTATACCAAGAAGCGAGCGGCCGGAATTGTGGATTATCGTAATGTATTGCAGGAGCTTTGGGCTTAATTTCTCAGCCAGAGCCAGATCCGCAGCCGCAATAACACCGTTCATTGGCGTTCTGATTTCATGGCTCATATTTGCCAGAAATTCACTTTTTGCATTTGCTGCCTCGTCTGCTAATTCCTTTGCTGCAATCAGCTCTACATTGGTTCTTCTCAATTCTGAGGTTCTGGTATCAACCCTGTCTTCGAGATCCCGGTTGGCGGTGTGCAGATCCTCTTCAGCCTGTTTTCTTTCGGTTATATCCTGCAACAGCCCTTCAAGTCTAATTATTTTACCGGTTATATCCTTTACAGCCGTAATCTGCTGAGAGATCCAGATGATTGAACGATCTTTTTTGTAGAGCTGGCATTCATAATTCTCTACAACATTTTCATCCCGCAAGAGTTCAAGTATCTCCTGCCAGTCCGATGGGTTAACATAAAGCTGTCTTTCCACATCAACTATACTGTTTATCAACTCGGAGGGGACATTGCATCCAAGTATCCTGGCCAGACTTGGATTGGCACTGATAAAGGTACCATCTCCCCATGCCTGGAAAATACCCTCCATTGCATTTTCAAAAATACCCCGAAAGTTTTTCTCGGATTCAGCCAGCGCAATCTTTGCCTCATTCTGCTTTTCAATCTCGACCTGTATTTGCTGAAAACTGTCGCTTAATTGCCGCGCCATGGAGTTAAAAACATAGGCCAGTCTGCCGACTTCATCCCGCGATTTGATCTTGATTTCTGTTGTAAAATCATGATCCTTGAGCCTTTCAACTCCATCTGTCAGCACCAGAAGCGGATTGATGATTATTTTTTTTATGCTTAAAAAGATGATGGCTATTACAAAAACAGACATGCCCAGGGTCAGCAATATGATATTGACAACAAGCTTGTTGAGTGCCTGGTCAAGAAACCGACTCGATATATAGACCTGTACATTGCCTATAACCTTGTCGTTGGACACAATATCCCGCTCATAGGATTTCAGGCATTGTTTCAGCCTTTGAAAATCCTTGACAGAATTTTCCTCAATGGTCGTTATCTTCCAGTTTGCATCCCGGATCTTACCCATGTAAAGAGCCTTATCCTCGTCATACACAAGAATTGCCAGAATGTTTGCATCTGCCATTTCAAGCCGGACGGTTTTTTCAGCCTCCACGTTATTAATGTGCCACAGGGGACTGATAAGGCTGTTGGATATCCTGTCGGATGTCTGGGCTGCCTTTGCAAAAATGCTGGCAGTCATTTTTTCCTTTTCGATTGAATAGCTGTTCAGACCCACAAAACCAGTTGCAAGAAGAATACTGACAAGAAGAATCAGGACGACCTTTTTGGATATAGTATTTAAAATTGCCATATAATAAACGATCTACTATAATTAAAAAAAGACTCTATATCAGTAGTGTCCCGTTAAAAATCGAATAATTTCAATTGGATTTGGGCAC
>JAOZSB010000169.1 GCA_029939895.1 Desulfobacterales bacterium | reverse complement strand
AATTACAGCACGTTGGGTGCTATTCTAAAAAGTTAAACGGGACACTACTGATCTTTTATAAATGCGGATGCATCACTTTTTTTTCTCCAGTAATCCTGGTGGAAGTTAATTTTTGCAAAACCCGCCTCCTTCCAGGCACAAATCACACTGGGAAATATTACAGTATTTGCCTGCGCGCCAATGTTCAGACATGCTGTCATTTTTGGGCTGAAATCGGGCAGGCAGCCATATTTTGCAAGCACGAACTCCAGCAAAGCCAGGTTTTTCGCCATAGCAGCAGGATGATGGGGTACTACAATTGCGTGTCCGGTGGTTCCAGAGGTATCGTATACAATCAATCGCTCCAGATCCGCATCTTCCGGGATAAAGGTTTCTACCCGTGTTGCAATATCCTCCCGGCTCTGGGGTTCAATTTCTGTCCATTTGAGTGCTGCACGGGATTGTTTTGAATCATCAGAAGCCGCCACCACACCTTCCGGGAGCTGTTCTTTAAAAACTGAGGTGTTGATTCTTTTTTCCAGAACCCAGTCTAAAACCGTTTCTGGAGGGTCTGGTGAATAGCCGGGCCTGCCTGTTTCAAGTGCAGCAGAAAAGCTTTCTTTTTCGTGCAGATCCTCTTCAGTCAGGCGGTCGCCTGTCTCAAAGTTCCATTTTGGGGCGTGGGGATGCTCCTTCAGCTTTTTAAAAAGCCTGAATCCCTCCTTTGTAATCAGGGGATTGCGTTCCCGACGGTCGCCCGGAGCATTTGCTTTTAATGGTGGAGAAACCCTGTTAAAATCATCAAATTCCTTCATTCCCGCATCACCTTGGCTGAGGCCTCTTTTGCTTTTTTTCTCTTCATGGCCTCCCTTACTTTTCGTGCATGTTCTTCGGCTTTTTTTGCTTCCAGCATCACCCTGGCCCGTTCTAAACTGTCAAGGGATTGAAGCCTGTCTGCGGCCTGCGTCTTTGTTTCGCCAAAGGGATTTATTTTTAATACTTCCAGGCAAACCCTTACAAGCTCCTCCCTGCGAGCGGGTTCGTAAACGCAATCCTCGGCCTTTACTACCGTTGCGAGCTGCCGCAGTCTGTCGCCAAATAATACCAGAATTCTACCAGTAAGCTCTGAACGGCCAATAAAAAATTCATCCCTCAGCAGCCAGGACGCAATCTGAACCATCTTCTTCCAGTTTGAATCTTTGGCTGAATTTGTATTAAACTGTTTATAAGCCTTTGGTTTTAGAAACGATGTTGCAATATCCAAAATCAGATCGCTGACCACCGCACCTGTGTCTATGGTTCCTGTGCCCCCGGTTTTTGGCGGGAGCAAAAAAACCCCGGGGCATTGGGAAAGCCTGTGAGTCAGCGCTTCTATTTGCGGGGCTGTCTTCTTACTCATGACTGATTGCTTATTTAGCTTTTAGTTTTTTTTGCGAGTTCCAAAAAAATGCAAGCCGTTTTGCTGATTAACAATAATTCATAGGCCTTTGCCTTTTAAAGACATTATACACCAATAAAACGCTAAACACAATACCCTACTAAACATCAGTTCCAAATGCAATTTAAAATTACCAGTTTGGCCTGGTATTTTTAAATCAAAAAGAGTCTTTCTTTTGCTGTATATTTTTTTGCATTCCTGCTGTTTACTTATTCTCGCCATATTTTTTGCGGCTGAAGGCCCTTGCAAATTCTATCAAACCGGGCCAGTCCATGAGGCTGAACACGTCCCAGCCGTCCTTTTCCATTTTTTTTACCCCTGGCACGCTTTTATCAACATAGTGCAGCACATATGTTCCCCCGCCCCCGGCGGTTTCAAGCGAATCCTTTGCAATCTGCCAGCCTTTTTTTACTTCATCAAGCATATAAAACATATCAGAATCAGTAATTATAATGATATGGGTCTTTTTTAAAACTTTTGATTTATCTTCAAATGCATCCAGGAGCCGCTCAATCCCAAAGGCATAGCCGGTTCCAAGGTAGCCTGTCAGGATTTTAAGTACTTCATCCTCGTTTCTGGAAAAGCCCTTTGTTGAGCTGTGCCCCCCTGGTGCACCGGAAAGCACCGCCATTACTGCGGCCCCGGCACGAAGTGCAGAAAGAGCCATGACAGCACCCGCCAGAACCGGATAGGAAAGCTGGGCCTGTGGATTGGGCATCGAGCCAGAGCAGTCTATGCCAAGGTACAGGTTCACTGGTTCTTCGGTTGGATCACCACCCTCAACGGTTCCATAAACCCTCTGCATGGTCGTTATACCAGGGATCACCGTGGGGCTTTTCATCAGGGTTGCAACCCAGTCGATCTCAGAAACAGGGGCATCTACATCCCACACATCCTCGCCCTCTGGCAGCGGATCTGCAGCACTTATATCAATTCTTCTTGGAAAAGGAATCAGGTGCGGAAGCGCCCTCTCCTTGTAATAACGCATGGCAAGCTCGTTTCTGTTCAGCTTTACCCCCAGGCTCTCCATGAGCGCGACATAATCTTCGGGTGACCTGTAGTTATTTTTTTCCCCGCCAATTGTTTCTCTGCTCTGCCCCTTTGGTGGATGCTTTCTGCTTTGTCGGGTTTTCTTTTTTTTGTCATCTTCACTGTTTAATAAATCCTCGTCAATCCCTGTAACCGCTGGATCAAGGCCTGGGTGAAGTACTTCTTCTCCAAATATTTCTGCCAATCCGCCTGGAACCTCGTCAGACACCCCGGCATTTTCCTGATCCATGAATATAACTGTTTTCGCCCTTGTCTTTTTTGCTCCATTGCTCAAAACATAGGGCAGGCAAAGTGCTGCAAAGGATCCTGCTCCGTCAAGCCACTCCTTTGCATAAACCCTTATAAGGCTTGCGCCCAGGATTGCATCTGCTTCTATCTGCTTGTCTTTTCTTCCAAGGGCAAGCTCACCGCGGGGCAGTCCCCACAATACTTCATAAATCCGCATGTACAGCGTCCACAGCTTTTCCCCGGCATCAATGCGAAGTGTTTTATAGATTGCCGCCATGTCCAGGCCGGATGAACGGTGGAGCCGATCATTTATTAAAAGGTCGGTGTACAGGTTTGAAATAAAGCCAGCCAGATAATCCTTATCCTGCAACCCCTGCCGTGTCAGCGCAATGAGCCTTGCATTATCTGCCAGGTCAGCAGGCGTGTAAACATGGTGGCCTATTTCATGGGCAAGTATCTGTTTTGATAATTTTTCCAGGCGCAGTTCCCGCACCATCCGCAGGCTGATTACTACGCAATGATCGTCAAGCCGGATCATTGCAAAGCTTTCTGCAAGCCCTTCCTGCTTTTCTTCCTTTTTAGTAAAGCACCACCTTGGCCACTTGAGCTTTGTGAACCTGCTCCAAAGCGACAGGGACCCTTCCCAGTTATTTTTCCAGGCCTGCAACAATTTTTTATCAGAAACCTTCATCCACGCTGCCCTATGATAAAAACATAATGTGAACTTGGAAGACAGACAAACAAGGAATCCCTGACACAGCCGGTTGAGGAGTTATTGGCAAGCTCTCTGAACAGGTTTTGTTCTTCTCCTTTTTGCACAAACCCGTCCCGATCAATGGTAATCGCCAGCCCTGGCGGGGTCTTTTGCTTTGATGGAACAATACTGCTTCTCCGTAAATTTGTGCCAAAGGCATCTGCATAAAGCTGCCATGTGCTGTGTGAGTCAACTACAAAAATCCGACCATCATCAACCTGAACCCTTGGCGGGTCAATAAGCGAACCGCCAAACCCCTTGAAACCGCCTGCAAAACCTGTAATCGCCAGGTTCTTTGATGGCGGCATTGAAGGATCAAACCACCTGTTGCCTTTCAGGGATGCGACAAATTCTTTACTGTCAAATCCTGTTTTAACTGTGTTTTCCTGCGTATCAGTCCTTTGGGAATCGGTAATTAAAGTCCCAAAAATTATGGACAGAATCCTGCTGCCCAGCCGGTCAACGATCTCCAGCGCACCATCCCGATAGACCGCCATGCCGCACCGCCACGCAGCAACCATGCCGGACTCTGTTAATTCGGTTCTGGTTTTTGCAACCTTTGCAATGCGCACCATTATGTCTATCCACTGGTTTTCCCTGGCCTGTTTTTCCATTGAAATGTTGTACACAGAATTGATTAAAAGTGCCGGCAGGGTTTCAACATCTTCTTCCATAAAAGAAAACACTGCAGGGAAAAGCTCCTGCCAGGCCCGGTTAACAGCAGAACCATGATCCCGCCCCAGCAGACCCTTGCAAAAAAGCTCAAGGCACAGCTCATAAAGCGGGCCTGCAAGCCTGTCTGCTTTTTCAAAATCGGCTGCCTGGTTCACCACCTGACAAAGCGGCCCGCCAAGAAATTCAAGGAACCCCTCCGGGTCAAGATGCCTGTGGGTCCTGCCTGCCTGGATGAATTTTTTATTAAACTCATCACGCCTTTTTTCAAGTACTTCTGCGCAAACTCCCTCTACTTGCCTTCCCATTCCAGCCACCTGAGATAGTTTGTGTACCTTTGATGCAGGTACTTCATTTTTAAAACATCATCATACATATGCCCGTAAAATTTTCTGCCCTTGCTCCACTGCCCAAGTATCCTCTCAATTTTTATGAGTCGGTCCAAAATTTCTTCTTCTGAAATCCCGTCCAGGCCCTTTGCAAACTCATTTTCTAGCTCAATTAGAGGATCTTCCCTGTCCATGTCAAGCCGTTCAAATTCTTTTATTGAAGTATCAAAAAGGTAGCGGATCCAGCTTACCTGATCAACACGAAAAGCCTTGGTTTCCGGCTTTTCAAAAAATGGCGAGTTGTCGTACACTGCAAGTTTGTCGTGGAGAACAAAGGGCAGGATCTGCCTTACATCTTCAAAGCATACTTCTTTTTTTCCACGAAAATAAGCCATAGCCTTTACAAAGGAAAGGCACGTCATAAGGGCGCGGACGGAAAGGCCGTTTTTTGTCTGCGACCCGATATCCTTTGAAAGATCTTTTCCAGTGCCCGAACCCACAACCATATTCCAGTCCACGGCTGCAAGCTTTACTGTATCCTTTGTCATATACTCCAACTGCCGCGCGCCCTCTTCGCAGAACTCAAACTGAGAAGCAAAAAACTCTATTCTTCTTCGCAGGGAATCAGGCACTTTTACTGCCCGAATTTCTTTGTTCATTGCAGTAATTTCTTCTTCCTTAAAAACAATCTCCGGCGGTACAATATCTTCCGGCCTGAAATCTTCCTCGACTCTGGTGAGCAGCTCATCGAGAAACCGTGTATTAAAATGAAGAGCCTTTACTACAACGTCGATCCTGTCCCGGAGCGCCTCTATTACCTGGTATGTCCCCCCGCCCCCGTCATCATTGGCAGTTAAATACCAGGCCGCAGCAGGACATTCATAAATCTGGTCAAGAATCTCTGCATAATTATCTGCAAGAAGCGTTAACAGCGCAGACTGCGTTCGGGTGGGAATCCGGTTATACTCATCAATTATCTTGACCCGCATGGAAAGCCACTTTCGCCACGCTATGACAATCTCTTCTGGTTTTTGTGCGCTGATAAGGGAGGAAGGCATGGGGTTTCCCAAAAGGTCAGCAACGGTCATCTGCGGCTGCCCATGCTGTATTGACCGCTTTATCTCGCGGATGTCGTAGCCTCCAAGGATGCCCATTAAAATTGCAATCTGTGTTTTTCCTCTCCCCGGCCCGCCAACAAGCAGGCAGCGTCTCCGTACTGCAAGGTTGAGCAGGGGAAGCAGTACATAGCTGGAGTAGCTCTGGTCCGAGGGAAGACTTACCTTTACTTTCTGGTCGCCAAAGGTAAACTTCTGGTTTGGCCCGTCATCATATTCCACATCGTAAAAGGGTGATATGACAGCATGGTTAACCAGCCAGAAATACGCCTGCCGCAGCTTTTCATCAAGGTTTAAATCCTCCTCAGCAACTGCTTCATCCTTCAGGGAAACCGGGCCCTTGTAAAGATCTGCAATATCGAAATCACTTTTTGATGATTTACTTTTCGGTTTTGTAGGGGAAGCAGAAACCTTTCTGTATCTTTGTTCAGCCATCTTGATCTCCTGATTTTAAATGAGACTGTCTGCCTGGTTCCGGCCCGACATTATCATTTATGACTTTTAATTCATCTTGCAATTTTGCCTGGAATGTTTTACTCAATTTATATATTGTATTAAGGGGTTATGCAATAATAAAAGTATCTGTTGCATTAAAAAAATTTCCCCGATACCCATATCCCTTACCCCGGACTTGAAAGGCTGCCTGTGAAACGTTATATTTTACTGCTTTGCCTGGCCCTGGCTCTGGTAAGCTGCTCTGATTCAAAGGACAGCAACAATGACAATCAGGAAACTGCGTCCTCTGGAAGAAAAGTTTTAAAAAGTTTAGGCATGGAATTTGTCCTGATTCCATCTGGAACCTTTACAATGGGTTGCAATGAAAAACCAGAAACATGCAACAGTGACGAGCTGCCGCAGCACCAGGTTACATTGACCAGGCCCTTCAACAGCCGGAGATCCTCCAACGACTTCTATATGCAGACAACCGAGGTGACGCAGAAGCAATGGCAGGAGGTGATGGGAAGTAATCCCAGCCAGCACAGGGATCCACAAGGCCCGGTGGAGATGGTGACATGGGAGGATGCCAGGGATTTTGTTGACAGGCTCAACCAGCTTGAGCCGGACTGGGACTTTCGCCTGCCCACGGAGGCTGAGTGGGAGTACGCCTGCCGGGCGGGAACTACTACAAAATATAATTTCGGCTCCAGTGACAGCGACCTGGTTAAATATGGCTGGGTTGCAAAAAATGCTTATTTTACCGCCACTGAAAAATTCGCCCACAAAGTAGCGCAAAAACCTCCCAATGCCTGGGGGCTGTATGATATGCATGGAAATGTTTCAGAATGGTGCCAGGACTGGACACGTGATTATATAAGTGAACCTGTTATAAATCCAAAAGGCCCAACCTCCGGCACGCTGCGGGTTTTCCGGGGTTGCAGTTGGGGCAGCGATGAAAAACCATGCTGGTCAAGCTACCGGGGCAACAACTACACAAATTATCGCTGCGAATTTTTAGGACTCAGGCTTGCATTTTCACCACGGGATTGAAGTAAAGACAGCAATCAACAGTCAGCAATCACAAATCATTCGGGAAGCACAATTCCTGCAAAGCCTGTTCTCTTGCCGCTTTGCCCTGTTTTGCAGGTGAGTCTGACTTCTACTTCTCTTGTTTCTCCACGTGTTTCTGTTAATAATATTTTGGTTTTTACATGGGAGCCCGGTTCTTTAAATGCAGTATTCATTGCCATGGAAAAGGATTCACCAGTGCCGTCCATAAGTACTTCTATGATGTCTTTTCCAACCAGGCCTCTTGCGCCGCTGAACCCGGTAAGGGTTGCCAGGCCATTGTCGGCCCATGTTATGGTTCCGGTGATGTCTATCTCAAAGCTGCCCCCGGACAATTCATTGAAAACGCTTTCATTTTTTTCCAGGGTCTCAATCCTGTTCTGCATTGCCTTTGATTCTGCTTCTACTTTTTCTCCCTGCTTTTTTTCTTCCTTTTTAGCATCCTTGAGATCCCGCACAAAACCCCTGAAACCGATTGCTTTTCCGTGGTTATCGTTGATCCGGGAGACCATTAGTTCAACAGGGATTTCCGGGCCATCCTTTGGTATCAAGGCTCCCTTTACACCGGAGACCCCTTTGCCAGTGGTTAAAACTTTTTGATAGGCCCTGTAAACAACTTCCGCACCTTCGAGGCTGGTATAATCACGGTAATCCTTTCCTATGATTTCCTTCCTGGAATACCCGGTCATTGTCTCCAATCCATTGTTTATAAAAAGGAACATGCCGGCCAGGTCAAGCTCGAAGTATCCTTCTGCCATGTTTTGAACCGCAGACCTGTACCGATTCACGCTTTGGGTAAGTTCACGAATGGCATCGGCTGTGTCTGAGACATCTGTAAAGGTAATTGCAACCCCTGATATTTCGCCATCCTGCTCAACAATCGGTCCCATGTCGGCGATCATATCAAAGAGCTGGCCCTCCTTTGAAAACCGCCTGGTTTTACTGCCGGTCACCCTCTCCCCGGCCCAGGCCCTTGCCATCAGCGGTGTATCCAGCCCTGCATTTTCCGGGGGAGTAAAGCTGAGTTTTTTGCCCTGCACCTCGCTTAAGGCCCACCCGAATTTTTGTGCAAATGCTTCATTAAAATACTTTGTCTTTTCTTCCCGATCCAGGATAATCACAGGCCCGACACCCTCCAGAACCGTTTCAAAAGCACCGCCCTGAAGATTTCTTTTTTCGGTTATGTCCCTGGCAATCCCCTGGATATAGGCAACTACACCATTTTCAAAAACAATATGGAGCCTGGTCTCAACCCAGATGGTTTTTCCTTCACGGGTTATGCATTTTATTTCATATGCTTTTTCCGAGGGAACACGCCCCTTGATCCTGTCGTCTGCATCTTTAAAAGCATTTGAAAAATTTTGCGGCTCCATGATGTCTGCCATTTTCATGGCTCGGAACTCTTCGGCAGAATATCCAAATACTTCCAGCATGGCGGTGTTTGCATAAGTAAAAACACCATCCCCGCCGTACTCGTATATAAAGTCCTTTGCATTATCAAGAAGGAAGCCCAGGCGCTCTATGCTTTCCATAGAGTCCATTGCTGCACGTGTTTTTTCTTCCAAAAGCAAATCAACGTCTGCCTTTGCAAGCTTTACTGCTTCAAAAACCGGCTTGAAGGGGTGGTTTGGGCCTGGCTCGAATATTAAATCCCTTGCTGTTTCTTCGCCCAGCCGAAAGTTTCCAAGAAAAAACAAAAGTTCATCAACATAGTGTCTCAGGTTGTCGGGCTGCCCATTTTCGCTGCTGCCAGCATCTTCGGGAAGGTCTGAAAGTTTGAGTGCCTCTATCGCTTTTGCTGTCGCTGTTTTACTGTCTTCTACAAACCCAAGGAGAAATTTTCTATCGTAAGTACTGATTTTTGCCTCTGCATATTCCTCTATCCAGTCAGGGGCATTAAAACCTATAAACCCCAGCAGGCGTTCCTGTTCCTCAAAAAGAGAGTTTACCAGAACATCCTTTGACACAAGAAGAGGATTTTTTTTAATATTTGAAGAATCCCTGATCTCAAAAAACGGCTCTGTTGAACCGATCATGGCGTTAACTATTTCTGTTCGTTTTTCTGTTAAAACCCGCAATGCATTTTCGTCAAACGTACCGTTTGCAGCAATCCACAGAATCCGGCTGCCAATGAGCCGAAATGATGCAAAGCAGGCCCCGCCAAGCTCTACCTTTGCCCACTCTGGCCGACCCGTAACAGGCAGGCCCTTGACACGGC
>JAOZSB010000168.1 GCA_029939895.1 Desulfobacterales bacterium | reverse complement strand
ATGGTACACAAAAATATCAATTGATTCCATTGCCAGGCAGTTGATGGCCTCATCTATTGTGTTGACAACAAAAACTTTGCTTTGAAGCTCGGAAACCAGCTCCTGCACCTCAGGCTTGATATATTTATTGGAACTGACAAATAAAATATTCTTAGCCACTTGACGCTCCTCTGCTTGAATACATATTTAAACAAAGTCTTTTTTGTCTCTGCCTAAATATCAGATTAGCTGGATAATGGCGATAGGCCCATTATATTATAAATAATATTCATAAAACCTACTGGTTTAACCATCACCACCATTAGTTAAAAGCACACTTTGTGCCAGGTTAGCATATCTAATGATTTCACAGGGTTTAGCCAAATTAAAAGGGTTCCCAAAAAGTCAAAAGACCGCTTTTGATACAAAATTACACTTAGATTTTACCTGAAAAAGCTATAGATACCCTGCTTTGAAGCAGTGAAGCCGTTGCGGTGACGGTGTCCAAAAAACGGACACCTGTCCGATGGTGTGACATGGAACTTGAATTTTAAGGTACTCCACAACTCAAATGAACAAATCTTCAGGTTATGTTCATGGCTTTGCTCCCAGGGCAGATCTGATTTCCCGCCCTCAGGCACTGGCATATAAACACTTAACGATTCTTTGCAAAATCATAAGTTTCAAGATGTTATTATCTTTCGTTAACCTTTGCTTTAAGCTTTTTTGAGTACTTAAAAGTAACCACTTTTCGAGGTCTCAGCATTATGGTTTTACCTGTTGCTGGGTTTCGTCCCTGGCGTTTTGGTTTATCCTTAATGCAAAACTTGCCAAAGCCTGATATCATAACATCTTCACCTTCTGCTAACTCTGAAGTCAAAATGTCAAGAATCGTGTCCATTATCGATACAGACTGTTTATAATTCAACCCAAGCTTTTCCTTTAAATTTTTAATAATAGTTCCCTTGCGAATGCTCAAAAGAGTTTTTCCTTTCATAGGTAGAGAAAAAAATTGAATTTAAAAAACTGCCTGGCTTCCAAGTCTTTAGGCGGTGCTCTTGTATTGAAGAAAAGCATACTTTGTGCCATGATTATATACGCCATGATTTCAGCATGTTGGGCCAAGCGGGGAGGCGCACACAGGGGGCAAAAGACCGTTTTTGGTACAAAAAATTTCTTGATTATCATGTGGAACAGTTATGGATGCTCAATATTGGAGCAAGGACGGCAATGAATCGACAGCGTCCGAAAAACGGACACTTGTTCGATGCCGTGACAAGGGGATTAATACTTCGGTAGTTTACCAGCAGTTTAAGGCGGGAAAGCTATAGTGGTTTGTCAGAAAAAGGTTTTGATTCAAATTTGTCATTGCATGAAGAAGTTAAAAAAGATGAAAAAAAATAAAAAAAGAAGTTACAATATCAACATCAACAAAGCTCCGAAGGGGCGAAATATAATAGCCCGGAGTGAAACCCCAGGAGCAGAGCCTGGGAACGAGAGGTAAAATTTCGAGCTCGTAGGCTGGGCTGATCATACAATTTCTCATGTTCCAGGGTAAATACAAATTCCACAAACCCATGTTGCAGGGATGAAGCCGCAGAAGCTATTTTTCTGATTTTGCCAGTCGTCGATGGAGGGATTGTCTTGATATGCCCAGGAGTGCTGCTGCTCTGGACTTATTGTTATCCATTTTTTTTATGGTTTCTAATATAATTTGCTGTTCAATTTTTTTCAAGTACCTCGACCAGCCCGGTGTTTTCGTCCATTAAGGCGGAGACTTCCTGGCCTGTTTGCAGGTTTTGCTTATGGGGCAGGGCCAGATGTTCAGGTCGCAAGGTATCTCCATTGCAAAGAATTACGGCTCTTTCCATTATATTTTTCAGCTCTCTGACGTTTCCCGGAAAATCATAGCTCATCAGTTCGTTGTAAAAATCAGGCACTATGTGGCGGATGGTTTTTTTCATTTTTTGTGAAAAGTACTGCATAAAACTGAAAAGCAGCCCGGTCAGGTCTTCTTTGCGATGGCGCAGTGGTGGCAGGTCGATTATGAATGTATTCAGGCGATAATAGAGATCCTCGCGAAATTGTTTTTTTTCTACCATTTTGCCAATATCCTGATTTGTGGCTGATATTATTCGGACATTAACCGGGATTTCCTGGTGTGTACCAACGCGGATAACAACCCGCTCTTCCAGAATCCTAAGCAGTTTGGCCTGATGATCCATTGACATTTCTGAGATTTCATCCAGAAAAAGCGTGCCACTGTCAGCGATTTCAAACCAGCCGGCCTTTTCAGTACCAGCGTCTGTGAAGGCTCCTTTTTTGTGGCCGAAAAATTCGCTTTCAAACAGGCTTACAGGGATGGCAGATACATTTACCGAGCAAAATGGGTGGTGTTTCCGGTCACTTATGGAGTGAATGCCGCGGGCGACCAGCTCTTTGCCTGTTCCGCTTTCGCCTGTGATTAAGACCGTGGTTTCATCGGTCTGGGCAACCGTGGACATCAGGGACATGGCCTTTGCCATTGCAGGGCTGTCACCTATGATTGTGTGCCCCAGATGGTTTTGCAGCTCCTCAGCCGCATAATGGTAGCGGTGCTGCATGGTCTTTAAATTGCGCACAGTATCAATGTACTTGCGTGTCCTTTCTATGGCCATCTGTATCTCATGAAAGCGAAAGGGCTTGGTTATAAAATCGACTGCACCCAGCCGCATGGCCTAGATTACACTGCCCATATCGCCATGCCCGGTTATCATTATTATTTCCATATCTGGATAGTCATGATTTAAGCGTTTGAGCACCTCAAGGCCGTCCATCTCAGGAAGTTTAACATCAAGAATAACAATATCCGGTAAATTTTGTGCTGTTAGTTCAAATGCCTGGGAAGGCGAAGCCGCAAGCAGTACCTGGTATTCATTTTCAGTTAGGGACTCATGCAATTCTTCCCGAATCAAAGAATCATCATCCACAATAAGAATTTGCAATTGTTTAGCTGTCGGGTTCATTTTGTTTGTTTTCCGTCGTATCTGCGGGGCAGTGTGATTTTTACGGTGGTATATTCACCCTGCCGGGTTTCAATTTTAATATCGCCATCCATTTCCCGGATTATACCATAACAGATCGATAATCCCAAACCAGTATCGGACTTCGGGCCTTTTGTGGTAAAAAAGGGTTCCATTACGTTTTTTTCAAGATCCGGGTCTATTCCGCAGCCGTTATCCATGGTGTCAATGTGAATCAAGTGCCGGGTGGAATAGATTTGCACTTCAATGTTTCTGCGAAAACCCTTTTCAAAATTATTATTGTCAAGGAGGGCATCCCTTGCATTTGACAATATGTTCAGGAAAACCTGTTCCAGGCGGTATGGGTTACCCAGTGCGTAGTCTGTATGTTCTCCTGAGCTTATTTGTATTTGAATCCCCTGGTGCCTGTACTGTGTTTCCACAATACTTAATGCATTTCGATAAATCGTTTCAGGGTTGATTTTCTCAATTCGCTCAACAGCCTGTTCTCTTGAAAAGATACGAACATGCTTGATGATGCTGTTAATGCGTTCAATGTTTTCGAGAATAGTGTCAATCTTTTTTTGCAGGTAATCGGGTGATGAGGTTCCCCTGGTCACCTTTGTAAGCATATTATCAAGCCCAAGAGAAATACCTGCCAGGGGCTGATTGATTTCATGGGCCATGCCGGCAGCCAGCTTGCCCAGGGATTCCAGCTTGGAGCGCTGTATAAATAACTGCTGTTGGTGCTGACGTTTTTTTACTTCGCTGTTGATGCGCTCTTCCAGGGTCTGGTTAATTTCCGCCAGCTTGGTTGTTGCATCCTGCAACTGGATTTCGGTTTCTTTTAATTCCGTTATATCTGTAGCAATTTCCATACGAACCAGGCGATTGTCTACCCAGTATATTGTCCGATCCTGTATGTGATACCAGCGTTTTGTTATGGTGTTCTGAAAGTCCCAGATGTGTGTGTCTGCTGGCTTGTCGTTTTTGATCAGTTTGTCATTTGTGCAAAAGGAGCAGGGCCCGCTCTGGTTTGTCTGTAAAACCTTCCAGCAGGGCTGGCCAAGCACATCTCCAAATAGCTGGCGGGTGAAGTCATTGATAAAGAGCAGTTCATAGGTGTCCATATCAGCCACATACATGATAGCTTCCATGCTGTTCATGACCGTGGAAAAACGGCTTTCACTGTCCCGGACTGCATTTTCAGTTTGTTTGCGCTGCGTTATATCCATCACTTCTGACAAAATCACCTGCTCACCCTTAACCTCAATGATAACGGCAGAAACCATTGCGTCTAATATTGTTCCATCTATGATTCTGAATTGAGTTTCTTCGTTTGTTATCCTTCCCGCTCCAATGAGTTTGTTTATAATTTTTTCTCTTTCAGAGGGTGTGACCCAGATGTTTAATTCAAGGGAGGTTTTTCCAACAATATCCTGAGCGGTAGAACCAAACAACCTGATAAAACCCTGATTGATTTCCAGGATAAGCCCGGTTGTAATGCTACTCAGGGAAACAGCATTTGGGCTGAGCCTGAATACTTCTGAGAACTTTTTTTCACTTGCCAGGAGTTCTTCCTCACTCTTTTTGCGGTCTGTGATGTCCTGGGCAATACCGTACAGGGTAGTATCGTCAAGCGGAACCGTGGTGAGCCATGCAATACGCTGTGTCCCGTCGGAGCGAAGATAGACAACCTCTCCAAGGTTTAGCGCCTCACTTCTACCGCTTGCTGCAATGATGACCAGTCGCTTTTCAGCGTTTTTCGGGGCAAGTTGCAGGGTTGTTTTGGTTTTAATCTCGTCTACACTGTATCCTGTGAGGGACACTGCGGCCTGGTTGGCATCGAGGTATCGGCCTGTAGCTTTTTCCACCACAAAGATTGCATCCGAGGATCTTTCATACAGCCGGCTGTATTTCAACTGGCTCTGGTAGAGTTCAGCAGTGCGGCGTTTTACCTCACGACGCAGCCAGAGCATTGTGAAGCCAAATAGAATGAGCAGTAAAGGGCCTCCAACCACAGCTATGTACAGAAAAAGCGTGGCAAGCGGGATGCCGTGCGGTTCAAGGGATGTCAGCCATTTGTTTTGGAGCATGGCTGCTGTACCGTCAGCCATTACCAGGGCCAGCCCCTCGTTGAGCAGGGCCAGCGTTTCCTTGTCACCTTCGGTTACTGCAAAACAAAATTCCTGATGAAAATCCTTCAGCGATTCATCGATCACCTCAAGGTTGCCCAGGCCATTTTCCTTTATAATCTGTAAAGCAAGAAGACGCTGGATCACAACAGCATCGTGTTGCCCCCTGGAAAGTTCTTTAAGTGCGGTTTCAAAGGATGGGTACGTGATGATCTCACAATCAGGGTTGTTTCGTCGCAAAAACTCTTCGGCAATATCGGATTTAAGTACCGCTACGCTGCGGTTCTTGAGATCATTAAGGGCGCTAATGCCCGTAGTCCCCTTGCGTACCACAATAGTACCGTGCAGTGTCAGGTAGGGAAAGGTGAAATCGAAAATGGCTTCCCGCTCCGGGGTGCGGCCTACCAGTGGCAGGGCATCGATTTTGTCATGTTCAAGCAGGTCCTTGACCTCTGACCACAAACCAGTGCGAAAGGTGGCCCTGCGCCCCATGGCCCCAAGGACAGCTTCAAGGAGTTCAACAGAAAATCCAGTGGCACGGCCATCTTGATTGACAAAGCACAGGGGCTGGTAATCAATTTCAGCAGCAGATAAGATTACAGGCTTTTCAGGATATACAGCCCTGCCCTCCACGTCTGCAAAAGCCCTGGTGGCTAAAACCACGGCAAAAATGGAAAGCATGATAATCAAACATCGCAGTTGATTATTTTGATTTTTTTGGTTGGCATTCATGCTTGTTATATTAAACTGTTTGACGGAAATTGAGAAAAAGTCACACATTCCAGCCAGAAGCCAGAGCTTTTTTTTAGGCTGATATGTCGCAGTGCTTTGCCATCTATTAATTTTAATATTTAAAAACATAAGAAAAATATAATACTGGGACTTAAATTGCAACGCAATTCTAAGATATTTTCTGGCGATTGAGTGAGATGGAGGACAGTTCGCCTTATTTTTTTTAAAAGCTCAGGCAGGTTTATGCAGTCTATAAATTAAATATCCGGGAAAAATATTGAATTCAGGCGCGGATTTTAGTATTGGATGTATATGTGAACAAAAAAATGTGAGCATCATATTTCATGTGGCTCCACAAAATACTCTATAAACCAGATAATTATTCCAGGAGAAAATGCATATGAAGACATCCATAACAGAACTTTTTGAAATCAGGCATCCAATCATTCAAGGTGGAATGCATTATGTTGGACTTGCAGATCTTGCTTCTGCTGTTTCAAATGCCGGTGGACTTGGCATTATTACGGGGCTGACCCTCAAGACCCCGGATGATCTGGCCGCAGAGATTGCACGCTGCCGGGAAATGACAGACAAGCCCTTTGGTGTAAACCTTACTTTACTTCCATCGGTAATCGCACCTGATTATCATGGGTTTATAGATGCAATTATTGACAGCGGCGTAAAGATAGTTGAGACTGCCGGCCGTAATCCCCAGGAATACATGCCACGGCTGAAAGAGAATAACATTAAGGTTTTGCACAAATGCACTTCTGTGCGCCATGCCCTGAAAGCCGAGAGCATTGGGTGCGATGCAATATCTGTGGACGGGTTTGAGTGTGGCGGGCATCCTGGCGAGGATGATATCCCGAATATGATACTCCTGCCACGTGCAGCAGATGAATTAAAAGTTCCATTTATTGCCTCTGGTGGAATGGCAGATGCCCGCAGCCTCGTTGCATCCCTGGCCCTTGGAGCCTCTGGCATAAATATGGGAACCCGCTTTATTGCAACAAAAGAGGCCAGGGTGCATGACAATGTTAAGCAGGCCATACTTGCAGCAAGTGAGATTGATACCCGCCTTGTTATGCGTCCCCTGCGCAACACCGAGCGTGTTCTTAATAATCCGGCTGTTGAACGGCTGCTTGAAAAAGAGCAGAACCTTGGTGACGATATTAAGTTTGAAGATATTATAGAAGAAGTTGCAGGTGTTTACCCCAGGGTTATGATAGACGGTGAAGTTGAGACTGGTGTCTGGTCATGCGGTATGGTTGCCGGGCTGATCCATGACATTCCAACATGTAAGGAGCTGCTGGACAGAATGGTTTCCGAAGCTGAAGCATTGATACAGGAGCGTCTGGCGGGGATGTTCAAGGAGTAGGATTAGATACGGCCTTCAGAATAAAGGACTCTATGGACTGAAAAATTATAAAAAATTTTTTAGTCCATGGAAAAGAATATACCTGCTTAACCGCTTTATTTATAATCAGGAACAGGCAGATTCAATTTTTTAAAAAAATTTGAAATGACTTGATCAATCTCTCCAGATTTTATCATATTGCTGATTATGGTTATTGATTTGTGGTTTGCCATGTGTGATTTTTTTGAAAGCCCGATATATACAGGGTTGTTTTTAGTATACCCGAATATGGCCTTTTCAAATTTATCCCCATAACCCATTTTGTGAATAAGATAGTCACCAGAGGAATCTGTTATAATAAAAGTATCAATGCGCTTTTTCAGCAGCATTAAAATATTTAGTTTATAGCTGACGGCTGCTTCTTTTTTCAATTTTTCATCACTGTCGAATCGGGGAAAATATTTTGCGCCCAGCTTTGTGCCTATTTTCAATGGGTAAAGATCCTCATATTTGGAAATCCGTGTTTTGTTTCCCCTGGGTACATAAAAAACTTTGTTGGATTTTCCCATATAGGGCGGATCAATAAAGATAATATATTCCTCACGCTCTGGTTTTCTTAACAGGCTCGTCATTATATCAGCGTCCCCGGTTTTCAAATATTTAAGGCTCCTTTTAAAGGGCAGTTTTTTAAATGTAACCTTTAAATTCAGCTTTTTTCCGATTGCTTTAATTATATCAGCATCTGCGCCTTCAACACTGTTGTCATTGCTCATTTTCCAAGGAGGCATGTCGCTGAAACCAACCTTCATTTCGTCCTGAGCATACAGGCCTGTCTGGGAAGCAAAAAAACATACAATTATTAACACAATGCATAGTTTGGGAGGAAAACTTGTTTTCATAATAAGCCTCGGATAAATTATAAGATTTTGTTGAAGCCAGGTACCTGTATTTTATATGCCACCTTATTTATATTCAGGAACAGGCAGGTTCTTTTTTTTGAAAAAATTAGAAATAACCTTATCAATCTCTCCAGATTTTATCATGGTGCTGATTATGGTTATTGATTTATGGTTTGCCATGTGTGATTTTTTTGAAAGCCCGATATATACAGGATTATTTTTAGTATACCCGAATATGGCCTTTTCAAATTTATCCTCATACCCCATATTGTGAATAAGATAGTCACCAGAGGAATCGGTTATAATAAGAGCGTCAATGCGCTTTTTCAGGAGCATTAAAATATTTAGATTATTGCTGATGGCAGATTCTTTTGTCAATTTTTTATCACTGTCAAATCGGGGAAAATATTTATTACCCAGCTTTGTGCCGATGCTCAATGGGTAGAGATCCTCATATTTGGTAATCAAGGTTTTATTGCCCTTTAATACATAGAAAACTTTATTGGATTTTTTCTTATAGGGCGGATCAATAAAGAAAATATATTCCTCACGTTCTGCTTTTCTTAGCAGACCCGTCATTATATCAACGTCCCCGTTTTTCAAATATTTCAGGCTCCTTTTAAAGGGCAGTAATTTAAATACAACCTTTAAATTCAGCTTTTTTCCGATGGCTTTTACAATATCAGCACCTGCACCTTCAGCCCTGTTGTCATTATTCATTTTCCATGGAGGCAGGTTGCCGAAACCAACCCTCATTTCTTCCTGAGCATACAGGCTGGTCTGGGATGCAAAAAAACATGCAACCATTAACACAATATGCAGTTTAGGAGAAAAAAGTTTCTTTTTCATAGGAGACTCCTGATCTTTATATATATGATATTACGTATAATTTTCCTTGACGGTTTTAAAATTTCAGTTAAATTTCGATTTTTGTAATACGTTATGCCGGTCTATTAATCCAGCCCTGAAAAGGTGACATTAAATCAATAATAAGCATCTTGTCCATTGGATATTTATATGCAGCCCTTATTGTATTGCAGGAAGCTGAACCCAAAATGTCACAGCAACCCTGCCTTATTCATTTTTTTAGTAGTGTCTTAACTTACAATAACTAAATATAAATAGCAATATAATTTTAATATAATGTTAGAAGCATGTAATATGTCCTCTTTTATAGCACATGATCTGTCCGGTCG
>JAOZSB010000167.1:3206-9384 GCA_029939895.1 Desulfobacterales bacterium | reverse complement strand
ATGTTGTTTTTTCCGCCTCGATCTTGAGCGCGAATCCAGCTTTCATTCAGGCACGCCCGTAAAATTTTGGGTCGATGCGCCTGAATGAAAGCTGCCTTCACGCTCAATCTCATCGTTGGAAAAAAAACATAATCCTCAGCGTACAACTGAGTACGCCTGCGGTTATGTTGTTTTTTCCGCCTCGATCTTGAGCGGGAATCCAGCTTTCATTCAGGCACGCCCGTAAAATTTTGGGTCGATGTACCTGAATGAAAACTGCCTTAAACACATATACTTTAAGCCCGTGAGCAGCATCAAAAAAGTACTGTAACATGAACACCGTCTATATTGCCAGTATCGGCATCAGGTTTAACTGGACTTAAATTTTTTTCTCAACTTGCTTCTTTATTCACCTGATATACTTAAACGTTTCAACAAAGTTCTGATCTGACTTGTATCAAAATTTCGTTTTTATAATGAGCAAAAAAAAACCTGAATTTGCTTCAATATTTTCATTTTGTTTAATTAATATCACCTGTTGGAAATTTTTTCAACCTATATATCTTAATTATGGTGATTGTTAATAATATGGCAAAAATAAAATGATTTTATTCCAGGCGCATCAATACTCCTGTCCTCGTTCCCAGGCTCTGCCTGGTAACGAGGAGTATAGTTGCGAGCTGTAATATTATTCCATAATAATAAAACCTTATTGCCTCGTATCTGTGAGGCAATAAGGTTTGTATGATATAGGACTTATAATTATTTTCAAAAATATCGGTTTCGGAACAACCCTTCATCAATTAAGCGCCCACCGGTAAACGCCTGCTGGGGCTGGGTTGGTTCAAATATCACATATTGTGCTGTACTGCTTTGATATTTTTTTTCACCTATGCGGTTTTGCTGATATACTTCATAAGGCCGCCGCTTTTTACCAGTTCCTGCATAAATGGAGGTATTGGCCTTGTTGAGTATGTGTCGCCTGTGTCTGTGTTTGTTATTACGCCGGAATCAAAATCAACTTCCAGCTTTGCACCAGGGGCGATTGACTCTGCTTCTTCGCACTCAAGGATTGGCAGGCCCATGTTAAAGGAGTTCCTGTAAAAAATTCTTGCAAAGCTTTTTGCAATCACGCATGAAACACCAGCAGCCTTTATTGCTATTGGCGCGTGTTCCCTGGAAGATCCGCAGCCGAAGTTCTTGCCGCCGATTATTATGTCTCCCTTGCCGACCTTGTTTACAAATTCAGCGTCAGCGTCTTCCATGCAGTGCTTTGCCAGCTCTTCCGGGTCGCTGGTGTTTAAATACCTGGCTGGTATTATAAGGTCTGTGTCAATGTCGTCACCAAACCTGAAAACCTTTCCTGCAGCTTTCATGTTATTTCCCTTTTATTATGTCGTTAATAATTGTTTTTTAAATTCCCGTTAATCTGCTTTTTGTGCTGATCCTTTATATTTTGTCCGGGCCTTCGATCTTTCCGGCAATAGCAGAAGCTGCTGCAACAGCCGGGCTTGCAAGGTAGACCTCGCTTTCCGGGTGTCCCATGCGACCTACAAAATTCCTGTTTGTTGTGGCAACCGCACGCTCGCCCTTTGCAAGAATTCCCATATGTCCGCCCAGGCATGGGCCGCAGGTTGGCGGGCTGATTGTTGCGCCACAGTCAAGAAAAATATCAAAAAGGCCTTCGTTCATTGCTGTTCTGTAAATCAACGGGGTTGCCGGGATGATTATGAGCCTTACGCCCTTTGCGGTTTTGTTGCCCTTTAAAATGCTGGCAGCGCAGCGCAGGTCTTCTATTCTGCCGTTTGTGCAGGAACCGATCACAACCTGATCTATTACAACTTCGCCAGCCTCGCTGATGCCCCTTGTGTTTTCCGGCAGGTGGGGGAAAGCTACCTGTGGCTCAATATTTGCCACATCATACTCCCGCACTTCTGCATAAACCGCATCATCATCGCTCTTGAAAAATTCGTAATCACGCTTGGCTATGTCCTTAACATAGGCTTCCGTGGCAGCATCGGGTGTGAAAATTCCGTTTTTCCCGCCTGCTTCAATCGCCATGTTCGCCATTGTAAGACGGCCCGCCATGTCAAGTTTATCAATGACCGGCCCTTCAAACTCCATTGCCCGGTATAATGCACCGTCAACGCCAATGTCGCCAATAATGTAAAGAATAAGATCCTTTGCCTCAACCCAGGGAAGGAGTTCTCCCTTGAACACAAATTTCATGGTTTCTGGAACCTTGAGCCATGTTTCGCCTGTAATCATGGCTGCGGCAAGGTCTGTGCTGCCCATTCCCGTAGCAAACGCACCAAGTCCGCCGTAGGTGCAGGTGTGGCTGTCGGCTCCTATTACAATATCTCCCGGCAGAACCAGGCCCTGCTCTGGAAGCAGAGCATGTTCAACACCCATTTCATGGCCATCAAAAAACCATGTCAGGTCATGCTCATGTGCAAACTCACGCAGCATTTTTGCCTGCATTGCAGATTTAATATCCTTGTTCGGCACAAAATGGTCAGGAACCAGTATCACCCGATCCTTGTCAAACACCGTTTTTGCACCGCTTTCCTTGAACCTTGCAATAGATATTGGCGCAGTGATGTCATTTGCAAGTGCAATATCTACCCTTGCGTTTATCAGCTCACCAGGCTCCACCTTGTCTGCATCAACGTGCTTTGCAAGGATTTTTTCTGTTATCGTCATTCCCATAATATTATCCCCTGATTTAATTTTTATGAAAGAAATCTTAAGTATTTACCATTCTTTCATATTTTCATTGCGGGCAGCGTATGCGTCATAAACTGGTCTGCCCATGGCAGTTTATCAGAATTGGAGGTGCCAGATTGGCACCTCCAATCTTGTAATTCAAGTTTTGTAAGTTCAAACATAAAATCATCAGAAAACGATCAATGTGCCGCCTGACGTTTCTTTTCAGAACCTTAGTTTCAACTTCATAGAGCTTGGCCAGGTCTCTATCAAGCATGACTTTTAAGCCACGAATATTAAATATTTTATTGGTGATTAACTCAACTGGTACGACCTCTGGCATATCAAAATCCTAAATAAAAAATGAGCCAGTTTCAAAATGTTCAACTGGACTCAAAAACAAAATCATAATTCCCGATTAATCATCATCGGATTTCAAGACCGACAAAAATGCTGACTGTGGAATCATGACCTGTCCCACCATCTTCATACGCTTCTTGCCCTTTTTCTGCTTTTCCAGGAGCTTTCTTTTTCTTGAAATATCACCGCCGTAACATTTTGCGGTAACGTCCTTTCTAAAGGGAGAGATGGTAGACCTTGACACTACTTTTGCGCCTATTGCCCCCTGTATTGCGATTTTGAACATCTGTCTGGGTATTTCGCCCTTGAGCTTGTCACATGCAAAACGTCCGCGCATCTGCGCCCTGTCGGCATGAACAAGCTGGGACAGTGCATCAACCTTGTCGCCGTTAATGAGAATGTCAAGCTTGACAAGCTTTGATATTCTGTAGTCCATCATTTCATAATCAAAGGAGCCATACCCCTGTGTTACGGTTTTGAGCTTGTCGTAAAAGTCGTAAATCACCTCGGAGAGCGGCAGCTCGAAGATCATCTCAAGCCTGTCCCTGGAAAGGTATTGATAATTTTTATTTATGCCCCTGCGCTCCAGGCACAGCTTCATGACTGCGCCCATGTACCTGTCCGGCACCATTATAAAGGCTTTGATGAAGGGTTCCCGTGCAAATGCTATGGTTGTCGGGTCTGGATAGTTTGCCGGGTTATCAATGATGATGGTTTCACCTTCTTCAAAACCGATTTCATACCGCACAGAAGGGGCAGTTAAAATCAGGGACAGCCCATATTCCCTTTCAAGCCGCTCCTGTACCACCTCAAGGTGTAAAAGCCCCAGAAATCCGCACCTGAACCCGAATCCCAGAGCAACGGAAGAATCCTTCTCATAAATAAGTGATGCATCGTTGAGCTTGAGCTTTTCGAGTGCTGCTGTCAGGTCTTCATAATCATCGGAAGCAATCGGGTATATGGAAGAAAAAACAACCGGCTTGGCTTCCTTGAATCCAGGCATGGGTTCAACACAGGGAGCATGCTTGTGGGTTATGGTGTCACCACACTTTGTATCGCTAACGGTTTTAATGCCGGCAATAAGATAACCAACATCCCCGGCAGTAAGCATTTTCTGTTTTACCCTTGTGAGCTGAAACAATCCGACTTCCTCAACCTTGTATGAAGCATCGTTCCACATGAATTTAATGGTGTCTCCCGGCTTGATTTTGCCGTCAAAGACCCTGAAGTGAACAATGGTTCCCACATAGGGATCATAGTGCGAGTCGAAAATTAATGCACGAAGCGGTGCGTCCGGGTCGCCCGATGGCGGGCCCAGGGTTGTTACAATGCTTTCAAGGAGTTCGTCAATGCCTGTTCCAACCTTGGCAGAGGTGAGAACCGCATCATCCGGGTCAAGCCCCAGATCCTCTTCTATCTCTGCCCTTACTCTTTCTATGTCAGCAGAGGGGAGGTCAATTTTATTTATGATCGGAATAATTTCAAGGTCGTGTTCCATGGCCAGGTACAGGTTGGCAAGGGTCTGGGCCTCAACGCCCTGACTCGCGTCAACCAGAAGAAGCGCGCCCTCGCATGAAGCAAGCGCCCGTGATACCTCATAGGTAAAATCCACATGACCAGGGGTGTCGATAAGGTTCAGGTGATAGGTTTCCCCGTTGTTTGCTTTATAGGGCAGACACACTGTCTGGCTTTTGATGGTAATGCCCCTTTCACGTTCAATGTCCATGCTGTCGAGAATCTGTTCCTTGAAGTCCCTGTCGGAAACAAGCTCTGCTGCCTGTATAAGCCTGTCAGAAAGGGTGGACTTGCCGTGGTCAATATGGGCAATTATGCTGAAATTTCGTATGTTTTTCATCTGCTGTTGATTAGCCTGTGCAATCGGGTTTATATAAAAACCCTGGTTAAATAATTTTTGTTTTTAATAAAAAGCTACACTGGAAAACTCTGTTCGCTGGCCTGCGAGAGCAGTATTCATGCATCGGGCCAGAGGAGTTTTACTTTTATAGCTGGTGGTTGAAAAATACAACTAAAAAAATAGGCTCTGCAAAAAGTTAAGTTGACAAAAACATCTTTAAAAGTATATGCTGTTTTGTTTGCGATATATAACTTTCACCTTAAATGTTTTATTATCAGGTATTTTCTATACATGTCAAGCTTACCATAAACCAGCGCTAAAACAACATTTAAAGATTCTGCTATGAAAAATGAAAACAACGCAAAAATCCTCGTGGTTGATGATGATCCTGTTATTTTGCAAACCATGAAGGAATATATTGAAGCAACGGGCCTTGAAGCTTTTTCCGCTTCCAGCGCACAGGAAGCTCTTGAAGTTATGGAGTCAGAACAATTTGACATTGTTATCACTGACATTATGATGCCGGGAATGAATGGCCTTGAGTTAACCGACAGGATAAAGCAGAATTTTGATTCCGATGTTATAGTCATGACCGGCTACAGTGGTGAGTATTCCTATGAAGAAGCCGTGGGCAAGGGAGCCAGCGATTTTGTGTTCAAGCCTATCCGGTTCCGGGAACTTATTCTCCGGGTAAAAAGAGTAATGAGGGAAAGAAAACTTTTTCAGGAAAAAGAGCGGATGCTCGACAGGCTCACTCAACTTGCCATCACCGACGGGCTTACGGGACTCTTCAACTCAAGGCAGTTTTTTGAACAACTTGGCATAGAAATCAGCAAATTTGACAGATACAACAGACCTCTTACCCTGCTGATGCTCGATATAGACCACTTTAAAAGCTTTAACGACACCCACGGACATGTTGAGGGCGATAAGGTTCTGGTTGAATTTGCAGTGGCAATAAAAACCTGCCTTAGAAACCTGGACACAGCATACAGATACGGTGGAGAAGAATTTGCGGTTATACTGCCCGAAACAACTCAGGACGATGCAGTAATGGTTGCTGAAAGGATCAGAATATCCCTGGAATCAACCCTGTTTGAGCCTAATGGCGGTAGCCCCGTACCCGTAACCGTCAGTATTGGCGTGTCACAGTATACCACAGGTGTGAAAGTACGTGATTTTGTGAAACGTGCAGATGGTGCCTTATACTGTTCCAAGGAAAACGGCAGAAATCAGGTGTCAGTGGCAGACTGAAATCAGGTGTCAGTGGCAGACTGA
>JAOZSB010000167.1:0-3106 GCA_029939895.1 Desulfobacterales bacterium | reverse complement strand
GAAATCAGGTGTCAGTGGCAGACTGAAATCAGGTGTCAGTGGCAGACTGAGAAAATTTGCCTCCAAAGAAAAATGGCGACGTTTAAATTTATTCAAAATTCTACAGACAAACAGGCAGAGGAAATACTGTCCCTGTACAAGTCCGCCAAGTGGTGGGAAAAAGGGGAACAGGACGACATTGCTGTAGTTAAAAAAATCGTATCCGGCAGCTTTCTCTTCCTCGTCGCACTAGAAAACAACAAAATCATAGCAATGGGACGGGCCATAAGCGACGGTGTCAGCGATGCCTACATCCAGGATATGACCGTTGCAGAACAATTCCGGCACAACGCCATAGGCCGGGAACTCCTCAACCGCATTAGAGAAGAACTCTTTTCCAGGGGAATATCCTGGATCGGCGTGATAGCAGAAAACAACACAAAAGAGTTTTATCAAAAATCTGATTTCCAGGTTTTTGCAGATGCAACCCCCATGACCAGCCTCCTGGGAAGTCAAAAGTAGTCTTCTTAAAATAATTTATGTGAAAATAAAGTCCTGCAAGGGCGAATCTAAATCTAATGACCCGATCATTATAAAAAAACACTTGGCCTTTGTGGATAACCGCATAAATTTTTTTAAGATGAAATTTGTTCAATAATCCAAGCCTCTGAAGTTCTACAAGAAAGGTATAAAATAAGTAGTGACTTCTATAAAAAAATCATATAGTATAGGAAATTCAATAATAATGAATATAAAGTGAACCCTGTGCCTTCAGGATAGAAGAAGTAACCGCATCTGATATTCCGGGTAAAATCAGTAACTTGCAAAGGATGCTCTTGTTCGGTAATATCAAGTCTATAATAATTCACAGGAGTTCTTTGCTTATTCCATAACCAGATCATCAAATGCAAACCAGGCAAATGGCCTCGTAAAAATCTAATCGGATTGGAGAACAATTATGACACTCACTGGAAAAATTGTAGGGCTTGGGGTCGGTGGATTATTGCTTTTAGGAGCCCTGACAACAGGTGTCTCAATTATTGCGTTGAAGAACAGGGGGAGAGACGAAATTCAATCCACCAGCAAGCTGCTGATGGAAAGCAAAAAAACCCAGCTCTAGGATCTGGTCAGAAACTCCATTACAATTATTGAATCTGCTTATAATGATTCCAGAGACACAAAAAAGATAGAAAAAGTTTACCGAAGGGAGCTTAAAAACGCCATAAGCCTGGCTTTTGGTGCGATCCAGGCAGCCTATGAGAATCCTGATATTTATGACGAGGAGGAGAAAAAGAAGATTGCTTTTGAGGCGATAAGGAAAATGCGGTTTAATGATTCTGATTATTTTTGGATAAACGATATGGATCATGTGATGCTGATGCATCCGATCAAGCCTGCGCTTGAGGGCAAGTCGCTTGTAGACTTTAAGGATAAAAAAGGAAAAACAATATTTCAGGAGTTTGTTAAAATATGCCAATCAAAGGGTGAGGGCTTTGTTGATTATTTTTGGCCAAAACCAGGCAATGATGCCCCTGTCGCAAAACTTTCCTATGTCAAAGAGTTCAAACCCTGGGGCTGGATAATAGGCACGGGCGTTTACATGGAGTCTGTTGAACAGAATTTTAAGGCCAGGGCATTGGATCAAATCGGCTCAATGCGTTACGGCCCGGAGCTAAAGGATTATTTTTGGATAAACGACATGGTAAGCACAATGCTCAAGCAGCCGGTCTTTCCCTCCCTTGAAGGCAAGGATCTTTCACAACTCGAAGATAAAAATGGTAAAAAAATATTTCAGGAATTTGTGAAAGTCTGTAGAGAATCCGGCAGTGGTTTTGTTGAGTATGTGTGGCCAAAGCCAGGTGCAGATAAATCAGTGGCCCTGCCCAAGCTTTCCTATGTTCAGCGGTTTGAGGGCTGGGACTGGGTGGTGGGAACCGGAGTTTATGTTGATGATATTGATAATATAATGGCGGAAAAACAAAAGCAGACAAATGCTGCCATTGCAGGTCAGATTTTTAGAATGATAGTAGTAATCGTATTATTATGCGGCGGGATAATTGGAGTAACAATATTTATTGTCACCAGGAGTATAACAAGGCCGCTTGCTTCTGTTGGCGCTATACTTAAGGACATAGCCAGCGGAGAAGGCGATCTTACCAGGAGGATTGAGGTTGCCTCTGAGGATGAGATAGGGGAAATGGCAAAGTGGTTTAACCTGTTTATAGAAAAGCTTCAAGGCATCATAAGGGAAATTGCAGCCAATGCCGACACGCTTGCCACTTCATCGGAGGGTCTGCTGGAGTTTTCAACGGTGATTTCATCGGAATCCGAGTCAATGTCAACAACGGCAAATGTTGCGGCAGATTCTGCGGAACAGATGAGCGGCAGCCTTGATACCGTAGCTGGTTCCACCAGCGAAGCATCGGGCAATATTGAAGTTGTTGCAGCAGCTTCCCAGGAGATGACCTCCACAATCAGTGAAATTGCCCAGAACATGGAAAATGCCCGAACAAGGTCAGACCAGGCAGTGCAGCAGGCTGCCGGTGCATCTGATAAGATAACAGAGCTTGGAAATGCAGCAAAGGATATTGGCCGGTTTACCGAAACAATAACCGAAATTTCAGAGCAGACCAACCTGCTTGCGCTCAATGCAACCATAGAGGCCGCAAGGGCCGGTGATGCAGGCAAGGGTTTTGCCGTGGTTGCAAATGAAATAAAGGAGCTTGCGAGGCAGACCGCCGATGCAACCAGTGAAATCAAGACGCAGATTGACGGCATCCAGGCCTCTGCATCTGGTTCTACCACCGAGATAAAGCAGATAACAAAGGTGATCAGCGATATAAATGAAATGGTATCATCTGTATCAGCAGCGGTTGAAGAGCAGTCTGTGACAACAAGCGAGATAGCAAACAACGTGTCCCAGGCCGCAAATATGATAGGTGATATAAACGACAACGTGTCCCAGGCCTCATCAGCAGGCAGTTCAATTGCAGGTGATATTGCAGGCGTAAGCACATCTGCTACTGAAATGGCCACCAGCGCATCCCAGCTAAAGACGAGCGCAGAGGATTTGAACAACCTGGCTGATGCAATTGAGGGGCTGGTAGGAAAATTCAAGGTATAAAAT
>JAOZSB010000166.1 GCA_029939895.1 Desulfobacterales bacterium | reverse complement strand
GGGTTTTATCGTGTTTCATGCAAATCAGGCAGGGGCATAAACTCTTTTAGAAAGGTTTTAAAAAGGGAGCTGGCAAAATCAAAGCTTCTGAAGACCCTGTGGGCCAAAACATGGTTTAAAGTAAAAAATCGACTGGAAAAAATGGAAGAATCCTTTATTAACTTTGAGAGATATAAAGAAATATGTGAAGAGGAATTGCTAATAGATCCAGCACAGCAGGACACCTTGATTGAATTTCTCAACGATCTTGGTGTAGTTGTGAATTTCAAGGATTTTAATCTGGAAGATACGCATGTACTGGAGCCAAACTGGGCAACCAATGCAGTCTATAAAGTTATCAATTCTGAGCTGCTGGCAGAAAACAAAGGTGCTTTGCAGCTTAAATCCATGAAAAAAATATTAAAAAAATAAACAGGTGATCCTTTCTATTGTCCAGCGGATCAGCACAGATATATAATTGAGCTAATGAAGAAATTCGAGCTTTGCTTTGGCATTAACAACAACAGCGTGCTGGTGCCTGATCTGCTGCAAGTATCAGAGCCAAAGTTTAAATTTGACTATGATAAATCATTGAGCTTTTTTATTGAATACGATTTTCTTCCAAAAACCGTTATGCCACGCTTCATCGTAAAAATGCACAACGATATTGTAGGAGACCTTCTATGGAGAACAGGAGTTGTCCTGAAGGATAGGCATTTTGACTCGACTGCTGTTGTAAAGGCAGATAAGGACGCAAAAAAAATATATGTCTATGTCAATGGCCTGCAAAGGCTGGAATATTTTGCAGTCATTATTTTTTCCCTGCGGGAAATAAATAGCAGCTTTGAAAAAATGGATGCTGTTGAAAAAGTGCCAATGCCGGATAATCCCAAAATTATTGCCAACTATGAAGATTTGATAAATTGTAAGGCAGATGGAGATAAAACAATTAAACCTCCTGGCTCAAGAAAAAAATATGACATTGATGAATTGTTAGGCCGGGTTTATGTTGGAAGTAAAAGTGAAGATGAAGTATTAGAAATATTAAGGGAGCTAAAAAAACAAATACCTGATGAAGATCTCTTCATTGAAAAAGCAAATAAGTTACTTTCATTTAACCCAAGCTTTTTCGGTTTGGAATTAAATGTAAACGAGCTAATAAGTATGGTCCTTAGGAAAAGGAAAAAAAATAAAAAGAAGTAAATGCGTGTCTGATGTCGCCACCCAACCGTGGGTGGCACTGGCAAAGTTTTGCCAGTGTGCAAAGCACAAGAGGTATCGACGGTTTTGCAGCAGGTGCAGCTTCTGCATTGCCTTTGTATTATTCTTCACTTCCTCTTGCCCTTGGGGTATCTTCAAAGACTTGCCACCGTCACCCGTGAGTATACCCGCAATTTATCAAGCGATGAAAAACTAGATCCCTAAGCAAATACAAACCCCGAAAATTTCACTCAACCATAGCCATAGAATTTTTTTGGAAGGGGGGTTTGGGGGGAAACCTTTTTTTGCAAAAAAAGGTTTCCCCCCATGCTTTCATTTAAACAAAACCTGGCTATGTCGCCACCCAAACGTGGGTGGCACTGGCAAAGCGTTGCCAGTGCGCGAAGCACAAGAGGCAGCGGCAGTTTTGTAACAGGTGCAACTTCTGCATTGCCTTTGAATTATTCTTCGCTCTCACCTGCCCTTAGGGCATCGGCAAAGGCTTGCCACCGTCATCCGTGAATATACCCGCAATTTATCAAGCGATGAAAAACTATATCCCTAAGCAATTACAAACCCCGAAAATTTCACTCAACCATAGCCATAGAATTTTTTTGGAAGGGGGGTTTGGGGGGAGACCTTTTTTTGCAAAAAAAGGTTTCCCCCCATGCTTTTCCCTACTTTCTTTCAAACAAATCTGGCGACGCTGCCGTTGTGGGTGGTTGTGATTTCGAGGCGTTTTTCGATTCGTTCTTTCAGTTCTGGTACGTGGGAGATGATGCCTACGAGTCTGCCTTCAGTGTGGAGTTGCATGAGTGTTTTCAGTGCCATGTCCAGGGCTTCCGGGTCGAGGCTGCCAAAGCCTTCGTCTACAAATATGGTATCCAGGCGAACGCCGCCGGACAGTCCCTGCACAACGTCGGACAGGCTCAGCGCAAGGGACAGGGATGCAAGGAAGCTTTCCCCGCCGGAAAGCGTGCTTACCGGCCTTTGTGTTCCGGTGTGGCTGTCAAATACTTCCAGGTCAAGCCCGCTTTGCGACCTCCTGTCGTGCAGTGCCTGGGACAGGGACAGGCTGAAACGCCCCCTGCTCATGGAGCCGAGCCTCTGGCTTGCCAGTGCAAGCACATCCTCAAACAGCACAGAAAGCACAAAGTTCTGCAACTTTAGCATTGCCGGGTTTTTACCGCTTACTACCTCCGCCAGATGCCCAACCTTGCCGTAACCAGCCTCCATATCTGCAATGGAGCCAGCAAGGGCGGTTACTTTCTTTTGCAGGGTACAAAGCTGGCCAAGCCTGGTTTTTACTGCTGCCTGTTCTTCAATTGCCCTTGTGGTTGCCTTGATTGCCTGCCCAAGTTTTACTGCTATTGCTTCCATGTCCAGGGCAATTGCACCGGTTGCATCCTTGTCAGCCCGTGCAGCCCGTGAAGTTGCTTCAATCAGTTTTTCCTCAAAGGTCAGTATCTTCTGGCTCAGGGCTGTAACTTGTTTTGCTTCCATCTTTGCATCAAAAAATGACTTTTCATCCTCAAAATCATTCTGCGCAAGCCCCTGCTCAAAATCCTTTTTTGCTTCCTCAAACTTGCCTGCTGATTTTTCCATGCTTTTTATTGCAGAGCTTAATGCTTCCTTAGATATTGCAAATTCTTTTTCGGCATTTACTTTTTTATCCTTTGCAGCATCAAAGTTTTTAACCAGTTGGTTATACCGCTTCATGGAAGCAATATACTCTTTTCTAGCAGCCTGTGGATCAAGGAGTTCTTTTGGGATACCCTCTTTACGCTCGGCAAGTACGGTTTTAAGTTTAAGTGCCTCGTCATGTGCAGCCTTGTGGCTGGTCTCGGCAGTGCTTAAGGATTTCTCTGCATTTTTTCGGGCTTCATCAAGTTCAGCAAGTTTTTTTATTGCATTTTTATTTGCATCTATACTTTTATTTGCCAGCCTGTGATTTGATTCTGCATGCTTTAGGCTATTGCGCAATGTGCTGACGGCTGCATCAAGGCCAGAGGCAATATCAGGCAACTCTCTGGATAGATCGTTTAAAAGGTCGTCTGCTCTGGAGCCTGCAACCTCAAGCTCTGTCCTCATTGCCTGGATTTTTTCATTTGCTTTATTTTCATATTTTACTGCACTGTCAAGGTCAGCCTGGAGCTTTTCTATCTGCGCATCGGTTGGGACAGCATCGTCAGAAACAGTTGGCGCAGGGTGGTGCTTCGAGCCACAGACAGGGCAGGGTGCGTCATGGTCAAGCTGCCGGGCAAGAACAGCGGCCTGCCCCTTGAGCCTTGCTTCCTGCAATTGCTCAAATTGCAGTTTTATTTTTTGAGCATTTTTTGAAACCTCTAAAAATGACTCTTCAAGCAGTTTCAGGCTGGCTTGTTTTTTTGTGAGTATTGATTTTTGTTTTTTCAGGTGTTCGGTTTTTTTAAGGTTTTTTGAAAGCAGAACCTTTTCCGCTTTGTATGCTTGCGCCTTTGCAGCCTCAATCCCGGATTTCTCCTTTGTCTCCTGCCCGGCTTGAATACTGCTGTTAATGCCTGAAAGCTGCTTGTTTAAGCTTTCTATCTCCTTTGTTTTTGCAGCAACAGCAGCGTCAGCCCTTTCGGTTTCCTCCACTGTCCGGGCCAGGGATTCTACTTTTTTAAGTACTTCACCAAGCTGGTTGGAATTAGCCTGCGCCTGTTCTCTTTTGTCCTGATTTGCTTCTTCGGACTTGAGTTCTTTTTCAGCCTTTTCTGCTTCTTTATTCAGGGCCACATTTTTTTTCCTGGCTGCGTCAGCTCCTTTTTTATCGTGGTCAGCTTCTTTATTCAGCATGCTCCTGGAGGTTTCAAGGTGGGATATTGATGCTGCTTTTTTTGCCTTTTCCAACTGCGCCCTGTTTGCTTCAATTACTTCCTTTTGTTCCTCAAGCCGTGATACAGCAGACTTTGAATCCTCAAGCTCCTTGAGCTTCCTGTTATCTTCGAGTCCTTTTTTATTATTTTCTTCTTCTGCTTTTTGAGTTTTTTTCAGGGTTGTAATTTTTTCTGCAATTCCCTTTTGCGATTTTGTCAGGTCTGCAATTTTGACGTTTACATCTTCAATACTTAAAGCATCTGCGCTTCCAAGGAGTGTTTGTTTTTCAAGGGTCAGTTTTTCTATTTGCTGCTTTTGGGTTGCAGCTTTTGCTTTCAGGGCGTTTTCAATTTTTTCATAAATTTCTGTATTAAAAAGGGTGGCAAGAATTTTTTGTCTTTCGCTGGTTCCTGCCAGCAAAAATTTGCGGAATTCCCCCTGGGGCAGGATCGCCACCTGCCTGAACTGGGACGCAGAAAATCCCAGAAGCTGTTGGATTTTTTCCGTCACCTTTTTATAGCCCACAGCAATTGGTTTTTCCTGGTCATCAACAAAATAGAGTGCTGCATCGGGGTTCTGGTGTGTGGTTCCGCCACCTCTTTTTTTTGCACGCTCCTGTTCTGGAATCCGTTCAACCTGATATGTTTTACTTCCCAGAGAAAAGCTGAGTACTACCCTGGTTAACAGGTCAGTGCCTGCAAAGTCGCTCCTGATTTTTGCCTGTCCCTTGTCTGTGCCGGAAATTTCGCCATATAGTGCAAAGGAGATTGCATCAAGAATTGAGGTCTTGCCAGCTCCTGTGGTTCCGTGGATTAAAAACAGGGGTGCATCGCCAAGGTCATCAAAATCAAGTGCCAGGCTTCCAGAGTATGGGCCGAATGCTGATAATTCAAGCTTTAAGGGACGCATTATCCACCTCCCCATCGTCATGCCTTACAGAATCGGCAATCTCCACAAAAAGCGACAGCATGGCATCGCTGGCATCCTCGCCTGAAACCTCTTTGAAAAACGATTTAAAAAGTTCAAGATCGCTTGACTGTCCCGGCTTTATATTTACTGCATCTTCTCGCTGCCGCCTGTATGCTGCAAATCGGCCCGGCTGTTCAATACAAAGTACATTGGGGTATACTTCCCGGAGTTTGCCAATGGCATTAAGAACCGGCACCTCATCAAGGAGTTCAACAAGAAGATAGTCGTCTTTTTTGCCTTTTGAGTCAGCATTTTCCAGGATATTGCTGATTGTTCCAGAAATTTTCCCAAGGTCCCTTTTTGGGGGCAGGGGAATCGCCTCAATCTTTGAAACCCCGTCTGCATCGAGTTCCACAAGGTTTATGGTTTTGTCTGCTGCGGGTTCTGAAAAGGAGTATTTGTATATGGAGCCGGAATACCGAATGTCGTCAGCTCCGGCACGCTGTTCCCTGTGGAGGTGTCCCAGGGCCGTGTATGTAAAGTCGCTGAAAAGAGAAGCATCAATCGCGCCTGTCCCGCCAATGGAAAGCGGGCGTTCTGATTCGCTGTCCAGCCCCCCGGTTATATAGGCGTGGGCCGCAACAACGGTGCGAATCCCTGGGGAACGTGGGATCGTGTCAAGTATCGCAGCCATTGCACCCTGATGATCCCGGATTTCGGTATTGGATAGGATCGCACGTGCATTGACAGGCTCAGTATAAGGGATTGCGAAAAAATTGACAAACCCGTGAGAGTCCTCAAACTGCTTCAAGCTGGGTGTGGTTGCAATGCTTCCGTATATGTGCAGGCCCCTGTTGGAGAGTATCTCCGAGCCAAAGTCGAGCCTGTAGGGGCTGTCGTGGTTGCCGGCAATCATTATGACCGGAACCTGAAAATCAAGGGTGGTTTTTGTTAAAAAACTGCTCAGCAGTTCAACCGCTTCCCTGGGCGGAACCTGTCGGTCGTAGATGTCCCCGGCAATGACGATGAAATCAGGTTTTGTGTCTGCAATGACATCCTCAATCAAGCCGAGTATGTGCGCCTGATCGTCGGTGAGGTGTACACCGTGGAATATTCGTCCAAGATGCCAGTCTGCTGTATGTAAAAATCTCATGGGTTCACGGCTTTCCCCAATACAGGTGCATTTATAATGTATATTTCCATGTTTCCAGGTTTTTGGCAACACAAAAAATTAGTATTCAAGCATCTGAATTTACAGGCAATGCAAATCGCAAATTGATTCGAGCGCAGGCGGTTAAAAAATAAATTCTAAATAAATCCGCCCAAAGTGCGATATTATAATTAAGAGCTTCTCGGTTGTGCGTGCATCTTCTGACCGGCCGTTTTGCAAACTAATTTGATAATTTGTGCCGGACTTTATAACGGCAAAGAGGGAAGGCTCTTAACTAAAAAAAACACGTCGCCTGAACGAGTTCAGCGGCGGTTTTTTTTTGCCCTACAGGACAATATCCAAAACTTCATCAATTCGGCTGACAGTATAGTCTGGTGCTGGATCATCGGGCAGCATGGGCGATGGTTTGTTGTTTGTAAGCAGAACAGTGAGTGCCTCGGCTGCAACACCCGCCATAATATCGAATCTGAAATCACCGACCATTATCAGGCTTTCCGTGGTAACCCCTAATGTATCTGCGGCCATGTAGATGCCTTCAGGGCCAGGTTTTGGCGGTGCGTCTTCCCTGGCGAGTATGGCTTCAAAACATGCCTGGTCAATTATGCTGAAATTCAAAAAAGCTGTTTCAAGTGATTTTCGGCTGTTTCTGGTCAGGATTCCAAGGCAATACCCCCTGTCGAGCAGGGCAAGTATGGTTTTTTCTGCGCCTGAATTTGGCATGGAGCTTATGGCGGCGTTAACCTCCTGTTCTTCCAGGGTTTTCATGAGCCGGGCCTGTTCCTGTGGCGGTTGCGTTTCAATAAATTCAAGAATCGGCAAGTCGACTGGGCAGTCGAGTTTTCTCTTTATTGCTGGAAAATCTAGTGCGCCCGGTTGTGTCAGGGTGCCATCAAAATCAAAAAGAACTGCTTTAATATTTTCTATACCATCCATTGGTTTTTCTATTTCCTACTCGCCAAAGCCGTAATGATCTTCGGCAATGTGTTTAATGGTTTTCCAGTCCAGCCCCAGGAAGTCGCTTGCCATTCTGTCGAGGAGCAGTGGGTTTTTGCCAGCAATGATTTTGTTGGTTTTTATCTGTGCGCCGCCAAGGTGAAACTCTGTAAGGCCTATGGTGGCGTCCATCACCGAAAAATCAGGACTTCTGTAACGGTTTAAGTCAATTATTGAATCATGCATCCTGCCGTGGAAAAAAGCTTTGTTCCAGTTTCCATACTGCCCGGCATAGTGTGCTGGCGGAGCGATTCCCACCATATTTTTTAATGCCCCGGTCATGGCTGCCAATGAATGAGCCTTGAGGTTTGGCAGTGAAATGATAAAGCTTTCAAACACGATTTCAGGCAGATAAATTTCTGGAAAGACAGGCAGACCGGGCTTTGTCAGCTTTATGCACGGCTCCTCATTGAGATCCAGAAGTTCTAAATCAATTTTTTTGGAAATTTTTGTAAAGCCACGTTCATGAAAAATTTCCATTGTTGTTTTTGATGGAGTGCCTGTGCCCTCTGCTATTATGATTTTAGTGTTGCTTCGATCCCTGACGTAGTGCGCAACCGCCTCGCAAAACAAAGGCGAGGTTGTAACAGGGTGTGGAGATGAGTTGACGAGGTTTGGCTTTAAAATTACTTTTTCCTGTCCCTTGAGCAGGCTCTCCAGCCCTGCCTGGTCAAGCGCATCTGCTACTGTGACTTTATAATTTGTAAACTCGATTGCAACAGGCTTCATAAATAATTTCCACAAACTGATTTTGAAGATTCACTAATTGTTTTTTTTTTGCATAATCTGCAAATTCAAAAAAGCTTTAGCAAAACAGTTTTAAAAAAGCCACTGAAAAAATAAGAAAGTACCTTTTTTTTTCGCAGATAAAAATAGCAGGCAGGACATTTAGCTTCAACAAACCACAGTATAAACATGACATTGAAGAGCAACAGCAGGAACTATCACTACAAAACGCTTGGTTTCTATAGGCAAGTATTAGCAAAAAATTTATTAATCTCTGCAATGACACGCATTGGGTTATTCACAGTCATTGCGTGGGTTTCATTTTTTATAATGACCTTAACTCCGTTTGGCATGGAGTCTGCCACCCTTTCCTGAAACCTGACAGGCACAACAGTATCATATTCCGCAATTAACACCAGCGTCGGCGTGGTCATTGTTTTCAACTTTTTAATATTAACAATCCTGTTCCTGGTGTTGGCGTACTGTGCCCAGGTGTCTTTGGAGACCAATGCAGCATCTGCGCTTATGTCTGATATTACCTGGCTGGGAAGTATATATTTTAAGGTGCTTTCAAGTATCAGTTTAAGTAATATTGTTTTTTGCGGAACAAAGGCAATGGCTGGAAGTAAATTCGATAAACCCTTTGAGATTTGCGGGCTCGTTCCCTTTGGCAGTAAAGTGCCTGGCCCGGGGCTTATAAGAACAAGGGCCTTGACTATTTCTGGAAAATTTATTGCAAACTGTAATGCGATTGCACCGCCCATTGAAATTCCTGCAACAATAACGTTGTTTAACTTCTTTTTCAAAACAAACTGATGCAAATCATCGGTCATCTGCATTACATGGCAGCCTTTCTGAACCCTGTGGGAACAACCATGCCCGCGAACATCAAGTGTGTAAACCTTGTATTTTTTTGTGAACTCCGGGAGATAATCATATCCCCACATTTTTGAAGAAGATAAAAATCCATGCAGGAGTATCATTACATTGTCGCCCTGTCCATGCTCCTCATAATATAAATCAACATTATTGATTTTAATTTTTTGCATAAACTGCTCTGGTAGTTTCTGGTGCTTTAAGATACCTTAAAAAAAACAATGAATCCGCTGTTATCCAGCCGCACATGCCTGCCCCTGCTGAACACCAAGCTGCGTCAGGGTTTTAAAAAATTCCTGCGCCTTTGCAGTATTGTACTGGAGTTCAATTATTCCCATCTCGTCATTAAAAAGCCCGATGCTTTGAAACAGCTTTGAATCAAATGAAATGATGAGAATATCGGGTTCAACTAATTTTGCGTAAATCAACGATAGTCTTGGCCCGTTAATTGACAGGTCAATCTGCGCTGTTGAAAAGGTGCAGAAAACAACCCGTTTTTTTGTAATAATAATGCTGCCGGAAAACCAGTTGTTGCTGTTGATATAGCCTTTTTTGCTCAACCCTTCGGTACTGAGGGTTATCTGCCTTCCTGAAATGCCTTCCTGGGAAAGTACAATAGATTCACTCTCAAGTGCTGTGCGCATTTTTTTTGGAATGCTGCCGATTCTAAACAATTTGTAAAGTATTGTCGTGCCCATTTAGTCACCTGTCATTTTAAGTAACACTTCCT
>JAOZSB010000165.1 GCA_029939895.1 Desulfobacterales bacterium | reverse complement strand
ATCTGCCTTTCCATATTCTTCATAATTCTTTTTGCCAGCACACCCTTTTGCCAGGATAAAGAAGGAACAGATACTTCTGCAAACAAAAGTGCTTTATCCGTGGTATTCTATCCCAGAAGCGAAGCTGTCCTTTCTGCCCGGGTGGACTCTGTGGTTACAAAGATATACAAAGAGTTTGGTCAATCCTTTAGCGCAAAAATGCCCCTGGTAAAGCTTGATGCCTCTATTTATAAATGGAACCTGAAAAAAGCTGAATCGATTTTATTGTCAGCACAAAAAACACTTGCCGTAATAGAACAACTAAACAAGCAATCATCCGCATCTGTCCTGGAGCTTGAGGAAGCCAGAAAAAAAATTGCCGAGGCTCAGTTTGACGTAAAGCTTGCCAGATTCGAGGTGGACAAATGCACTATTTACGCACCTTTTGCAGGTAGAGTCCATACCGTCCTGGTAAACAAAAACGAGCATGTGGAATCTGGCACACCAGCAATATACATTGTAATGGATAAAATTCTTTTTGCAAAAATCCTCTTGCCGTCAAATAAATTCAAAACTACTAAACTAAACAAAAAAGTCAGCATAAGGGTCAACGAGATTGGCAAAACAGTTTCAGGCGTGATATCGCACATTAGCTCAGCAATGGATCCTGCCAGTGCAACCTTTGAGATTTATGCGGAAGTAAAAAACAATAATAGTGAATTGAGAAGTGGTATGACAGGACAAATGGTAGTGCAACCATGAACGAAAAAATGACCAGCCCTTCAAATGTATCTGCTAAAGATCATGAACAACCCCTGAAGTTGTTAAGCGCACTTCACCAGCTTACCCTGGAAAGCATGCTTGCTGATACCAGGCAGGAACTGATTTTCAGGATACTAAACAGAACCATACTTCTATTTCAATACGACCGGGCATTGTTATGCAGAATCAATGAAAGTGATTCAAAGCTGCTTGGCATCTCCGGTCAGAGTGTCGTCAATAAAAACTCTGAAATGTATCAATTATGGTTAAATGCCTTAAAGAAAATAAAGCCGGCAACCCAGCCTCAAGAATTAACCCTGGAATCTTTTAATGGCCTGAAACAAGAAGACTGGGAGACTCTTCAGAAAAAGTCAAACGGACTTTCAATCGTCTGGGTTCCAATCGTATCAAGGGACAAGGTGGTTGCAGGGTTATGGCTTGAAAGATGGCAGGGTGCAGGCTGGAACCTAGGTGAAATACAGCTCCTCAAATCCCTTGGCATAACTTTTGGTGCAGCCTGGAGCAAATTTGACTCCAGAATTAGCTGGAGAGGACTGTTTAAAAATATTTTTTCCAGACAAAAAACTTTTCTGCTCATTGCAACCTTGATCCTTATCTCAATACTGATCAAGATTCCATTAAGAATTGTGGCCCCCTGCGAGGTCATGCCAAAGGACCCTTTTGTGGTAACAGCACCACTTGACGGTGTTGTTAAAGAGATTCTTGTGAAGCCTGGACAAGCCGTTAAAAATGGCGACTTGCTATTCACCTATGATAAAAGGATCGCTCTGGAAGAATTCAATATAACAAAGCAGCAGGTTCAAGTAATAGAATCGACCCTGAAAAGCACTAAAATGCAGGCTTTTAACAATCCATCCTCAAGGGCTGATATCCAAATCCTGAAGCAGAAATTAAAACAGGAGCTGATCAAACTCGACCTTGCAGAATACAGAATTTCCAGACTGGATGTCCATGCCGAGAAAAATGGAATTGCGGTTCTGGATGATCCCAATACATGGAGGGGAAAGCCAACCCTTGTGGGTGAAAAAATCCTGATTATAGTTGACCCAAAAAAAATGAAACTCCGAATATGGCTCCCTGAGGACGACAATATCACTTTTGATAAAGAAAAACCGATAAAAGTATATCTTAACGCATTCCCAGAAGAAACCATGACAGCAAATCTATCATACATAGCTCCAAATGTGGGCAGCAGCCCCGAAGGTGTTCCCAGTGTTTTAGGAGAAGCTCAGTGAATACAACCTTCTACACAGTTAAAAAGCGGCTTGCAGGGGATAGCAATGCTTTATGGCGATGAAGTTCCAGTTGCATACTGGGTTTTAAGGAAACCATGGGCAAATTTTAGAAAATTATTAGGCATATAAATCCAACTTAACAGGAGAATTTTTGCTTATTTCATAACCAAACCACTTGGACAAACGAAGCAAAAGGCTTTGATGTTAATTTTAAGTTTATCAGGAGTTTTTTTGCTTATTTCATAACCAGGCCTTCGGTATAAACTAAGCAATCAGCTTCGATTTTAATTTTAAGTTTATTAGGAGCATGTAGTCCGCTTCGAGAATTAACCAACATAAATAAACTTTAAGAAAAAGTCAGAAAGACAAGAGGAAGCGAAAATATTTTGCATAGCACATCGAAAAGTTTACAACCGTACCTGAATGAAAGCTGAATTCACGCTCAAGATCGAGGCGGAAAAAACAACATAACCGCAGGCGTACTCTGTTGTACGCTGAGGATTATATTTTTTTCCAACGAAGAGCTTGAGTGCGAAGGCAGTTTTCATTCTGGTACACCGAATAATTTTTAGTTTATTAGGAGATCATAATGGCAGATGACCAGACAAAGGAACAAACTGAAGACCAGGCAAAGGCACAGCAAGTTATACGAGTAAACGATTCCTTAGAATATGTATATCGTGACATATTCAATATTTATGTTAGCCAGGAAGAGGTTCTGCTTGAGTTCGGGAACAAAATCAGGCCAAAGGATAATGAGATTGTCCTTGGCAACAGGATTGTACTGTCAATCCCAAATGCCATAAAGCTGCAAAACGCACTTGCTGGTACAATATCAAAAGTTCAGAAGCAGCTTCAAGAAAAGATGATAGAAAGAAATGCAGCAAACCAAAACTAAATCAGAAAAAGAAAACCCAGTTCTCCCTCCCCTGCGTTCAGATCTGGAAGTCTTCACTGGACCAGTGCGGCCCGACGGCTCCCGTACATACACAATCTACGACCCTGTCCCACGGGTGTTTCACAAAATCGGATGGATCGAAGCATCAATTCTGAATTTGATGCAACATCCCAGGACGCTTCCAGAGCTTTATCATGACATTAAACTGACAACAACCATTGATATAACTGAAAAAGAGCTGAATGAGTTCTGCGCAGATGTCATCCAAAAAGGCCTGACAATTGCCACGCTTTGCCGGCCTGTAAAATCACTGATGCAGGAGGTAAAGCAAAAAAAAGTCTCTCCGCTCAAGTGGATAATGCATCATTATTTGTACTTCAGGATCCCCTTAATCAAGCCGGATAAATTCCTGGAAGAGACTGTCCATATTTTCAAACAACTCTGGTCTCCGGCAGCTTTTTTTATTTACTGCCTGTTCTTGACCGGAGGACTTTACTTCTTTATAGAAAGAGCTGAAACCTACCTTCATACATTCACTTATTTTTTCACCCTAAAAGGACTTTTTTTTTACGGTCTGGCAATTGCCATCATTAAAATAATTCATGAATTCGCCCATGCATATGTTGCAAAGCACCACGGAGTTCGTGTGCCGACAATGGGAGTTGCCTTCATAGTCATGTGGCCCCTTGCTTTTTGTGATGTAACAGATGCCTGGCGAATCCCTGAAAGGACAAACAGATTTACCATCGCAGTTGCCGGAGTAGTCGCAGAATTAATAATTGCCAGCATTGCTCTTTTTGGATGGGGTATTACCAATCCCGGAATTTTGAACAGCATTTTCTTTGTTGTCTCAAGTGTTTCATTACTTTCAACATTACTCATCAATTTAAACCCTGCAATGCAGTTTGACGGTTACTACATGCTCATGGATATGTGGGGAATCGATAACCTGCGGCCAAGGGCTTTCGCAATAACAAGGTGGGCATTAAGAAGGTATATCCTGGGAATGGATGTTCAAACACCAGAGCAGATTGAATCTACAAGGCAATTTTTACTTCTGATTTTCTATTCAATCTATGCCTGGATATATAGATTTTTTCTTTATCTTGGCATAGCTTTTATTGTATATTATAAATTCACAAAAATTCTTGGAATCGTCCTTTTCCTAGTCGAGCTTTGGTGGTTCATCCTAATGCCCTTAATCAACGAAATGAAGGCCTGGATTCAAATGCGAAAAACATTTAGATTTAACAAAAGGCTGACAGCCACAATTATAGTAATGACGCTAATAACTGCCTGGGCTGCAATGCCCTTACCAAGAGATATTTCAATCCCAGGAGTAGTTGTTTCCAAAAATCTCCAGACCATTTATGCTCCCAATTCTGGAATGATAAAAGATCTTTCAATAAAACGAGGCGATTTCATCAGTAGTGGCCTACACCTCTTAACCATTGAATCTGAGAAGCTTAAAAATACCATTAAAAGCTTGAGGATTGAATTGCAGATTTTAGAAAATCAGCTTGACCGATACAGAATTGATCCAAAAAACAGAGCTTCGATCCCCCAAAAAAAAGAAGAAATAAAACGCCTTGAATCAGAAATTGCAAGCCTTGAAAAAAAAGAAAAACTGAACCGTCTTTACTCAGTTGTGTCTGGCGAACTTTTTGAATTTGATGAAACATTGTTTGAAGGCTGCTACATAGCTAAAGATAAGGTCATCGGCCATATTGCCAACTTAAAGGAGATGATGATAGTCGCATTTGTAAATGAAAAAAATGTCGGTGATATAACCGTTGGCGATACAGTGTTTTTTCAGTCAAGTGCAGATGCTTTCAAAACAAAAGGACAGGTTATAAAAATTGACACCGTCAGATCGCAGGTAATGAAGTATTTATCTATTACTTCTGCTGCAAAGGGCGAAGTGCCAGTAATTCCAGATCAATTTGGAAGACTGATTATTCGGGGGAGCTATTTTGCTGTTGAAATCGAATTCGATTCTGAAAATCGAATTCTCAAAATGGGCCAGAGCGGAAAGCTGATATTTAAGTCAAAACCAAGATCATTACTCATCAATATTGCAAAAGATATATATAAGGGATTGCTAAGAGAAGTCAATTTTTAAATACTAATAATAAAACGGATGACCAAATCCCATGAAATAGTCATCCGCTTTATTCAGTTTTACTTTAAACTATTACTTTTTAATCATTCGTTTCTATGTACATTTCATCAGCAGCGACCAAAATATCAATTGGAGGGTCATAGCTGATTTTTACTGCTGTTTCAAGGTTTATAGCTATCTTGGATGGGTCTTCAAACACCTGGGTAATATCCCTGGGCCTTGCGCCGTTAAAAACTTTAACCATGGTCTCGGCATGGAACTTGCCAACATATTTGAATTCTGATTGCGCTATACTGAAAAGCACACCATGTTTTACTTCTGAAGAGCCACCCTGAGAAAATGTTGGAACTTTATTTTTAATTATGGGTCTCAAAAGTTTTTTCATATTACCGGGATTGACACCCCTCTGGATTGTTACAAAAATCGCATCGGCTTTATCTGCAAGGGCTTCGTAGCATTTTACAACACTGCTTTCCGCCTCCTTGAGGTCAGGGATATCGTCTTTTGTATAACACCGCAAGACCTTGAATTTTCTTTCTTTCGCAACCTTTTCAATATCTTCAATAGCAGCGTAGCTTCGTCCTGCCACGGTATTCTCGTAAGCAACTCCAAGGGTTTTGAAACCGATTATATTATGAAAAAGTTGGATCTGCCTTTGGTGAAGTGTGGGGTCCAGGCGTGCATGAACATGGTTGTAACCAGAATCTCCAACACTTTTTACAATACCGGCACCAAGGGGATCTGTAGATGAACACACAAGAGTGGGAACAGAATGCTCCTTGTTTGCCAAATCCTGGCCCGCCTTTGTCCCCATTGCGATCATCAGGTCGATGTCTCGATCATTTTTAAGTCGCGAAATGACATTTTTCTTTGCCTCAGCAAGGAGGCTGTCGTCCCAGTTAGAAGACCAGTAGGCATCCTTTACAAATACAATGTACCGGCTTTGGGCTTGAGATGCAAGCCACTCCCACATTATCCTGGAATCGTCTGGGTCCTGAAACTTTGGAACAGTCAAGGGTTTTATCCACTTTAACTCGACCAGACCATTAATAATTGATTTCAGTACCATGGGATAATTCTGATACGGCCCGCCTTCGTAATAGCCTATGCGCCACTTTTTCCCTTTGTTGTTTTTAGGGGCTGTGCTGTACTTGCCTTTGTCAGCAAATGCTGAAACGCAAAGCAGAAGAAATACCGCAACGACTAAAATTAACCTAATGCTTGTTTTCATTTGGTTCATGCCCTTTCATCCCAATAAACTTAAAATTTTTACAAAGCTTTTACAAACCGTATCTTTGTGGTTCATTTAAAAAATAAACAAAAAAACTCCAAATCACAGGTCATGGTGATTTAATCCTGGAAACAGCGTATGAGACTTTATTCTTAATATCTTTTTTGGCATCTACTATGTTCGTTTTCAGGCTTTTAAACTCCTTTTCAGCCTCTTTGGTCCAGGCGACCACAAACTCTATATTCTCCTTAATATACTTCATATCCGTTTCCATATTATTGGACTTCCCTCCACCCACCGTTGCAGATTCCTCACCAGAAGAGGGCGATACAGGCAATTCAATATCCGGGGATTCTTCATCTGTGTCCTCGGATGTGCTTTCCTCCAAATATCTTATCAAGTCTTCAAAGTTCTTTTTTAAACCGTTTACCTCTGCCTCAATTCTGTTTTTGAAACGGAGAAGGTCTTCCCTAAGATAATCCATCTCCTTCTTCATATCCTCAACAGCTTCACCAACTTTTCCATCTCCCTGGAACCAGGCCATCAGCTATTATCTCCTAATAAACTCAAATTTTTGTCGAAGCCAATTGCTTAGTTTATACCGAAGGTCTGGTTATGAAATAAGCAAAAAAACTTCCATGATAGTTGAAAATACTTCATGCCTTTTTTAAGACAAAGACTTCACCCATGCACCAAACCTGTTTCTCTTTTCTAAGTTTTGCATGACATGTGTATTCAATCACAAATCCATTATTTTTCGATAATGTCTCTATATATTTCGTTGAATGACCGAAGCGCCCGGTTTTTCTCAACCTGTAACCAAGTTCATCTTCTTCATTGCCCTCAAGGGATTCAACAGAGAAGGCAAATCGCCCCCCATCCTTTACTGCACCATTTAAAAGACTAAATATTCTATCCAGATTTCCAATATAAATAAAGACATCTGACGAAATCACAAGGTCGAATTCAGTATCATTGCCTTCTAAAAAATCCTCAATACCTTCGGCATGGAGATTTGCATAGATTTTTTTCTCCTTTGCCGCATCTATCATTTTCGGGGAAAGGTCTACGCCTGTCATGCTTTTGGTAATGTCCATGAACTCGCCACCTGACAAGCCAGTACCACAGCCTAAATCAAGGAGACTATCCACCTCTTTGTTTTCGCCAGCACAGATATCAAATGCTTTTCGGACAATAAGGTGTGTTTTGTATTCAAGAATTTCCAGCAGGTGACGCTCGTATTTTGTGGAATACTGGTCAAACAGCCTTGTCACATATCGCTTTGGCGCAGTCTCTCTATTTTCGCCAGTTAAAGCTGCTATCATATGGATTGCCGAAGCATCATCCTGATTGATTTGCAATGCCTGCCGGAATGCATCCACTGCATCATCAACCCTGTCAATTGAATTATACACGCTTCCCAGGTTGTGCCAGGTCTTGGCAAAATCGGGTTTCAATCTGACAGCCTCCATGTACGCAGAAATAGCAGAGTCGTTGTCCTTTGAAAGCTTATATGCATTACCAAGGTTATGCCACGCCTCTGCATAATCCTGTTTTACTTCAATTGCTTTTTTACAGGCAGCAACTGCCTCATCACCCATACCCATAGAAAGATAAGCATTGCCAAGGTTATTATGGGCCTCAAACATGTCTGGGGCCAGGCCAATAGCTTTACCCAGGGCTTCTATTGCCTTATCAAGGCTTCCCATGCCTTCATAGGCGTTGCCAAGATTATTAAAAGCCTCGGCATTGTCTGGATACAACTCTATCACCTTCTCGAAAAGACGAACAGCCTCTTCGTGCCTGTCATTGCTGTCCAGTGTCACTCCCAGATTATTGAGGGCATTGGAATTACCGGAATCAAGCTCAAGGGCCTTTTTATAAAGCTCTTCAGCCTTGTCATGTTCTCCCATTTTATTATTCAACAACCCAAGGTTTACGTATGCATCAATACAATCGCTGTCCAGGGACAAAGCCTTGTCAAAGGATTCCATTGCATCTGTGTTCCTGGCAAGAGCCATGTAGACTATGCCAAGGTTATTGTATGTTTCGCCAGATTCAGGGCTGACTTCCACTGCTTTTAAAAATGCATCAAGTGCATCATCGCGACGACCAAGGTCATTGAGTACCATTCCAAGATTGTTCCATGCCTGGAGGTATTCGGGGTTGATTTCAACAGCTTTTTCAAAATGTCCAGCAGCAAGGGTCTGTTTGTCAACACGGTTGTAAACCAATCCCAAACTGTTATGAGCTTCTGCAAATCCGGGAACAAGTTTTAAGGTCTCGGTAAATGCTGATTCCGCTGCATCAAAATCACCAGCATGAGCATGGATTTTCCCCAGATTATTCAGGGCCTCAGGGTATGCCGGGTATATTTCTACTGCCCTTTCAAAGGCGACTTTAGCCTCATCAAATTTTCCAACAGAATACAAAACACTACCCAAATTATTATGCATCTGGGGGATTCCCGGATTGGCTGCAATTCCCTTTCGATAAACCGCCACGGCTTCATCTTTTTTCCCCATCAGATCCAGAGTATTGCCCATGTTGTTGTATACTTCGGGTATGTTGGAATTTATTTTAGACGCTTTGTCAAAGGCATCAAGGGAATCATCAAACTTTCCAATAATCCTGTAGGCTATGCCCAGATTGTTTAAGGCTTCGAAATTTTTGGGATTCTTTTTTATGGCAATCAAGTAGGCATCAACAGCATCCTCGGTTTTTCCGGCATCCTTCAGCACGGCTCCAAGGTTGTTGTAAAAATAATCCCTGTCAGGATCTCCTTCAATTGCAGCACGGATATTTTTCTCTGCTTTCTCAAACTCTTTTTTCTGATGGGCAAGCCCACCCAGCAAATGCAGCACATCCGGGGTGCCAGGTGCAGCTTTTAATACTTCGTTGTATATCCTTTCAGCCTCGTCAAGCTTACCTTCTTTATGACGGTTCACTGCAAGTTTGAAAGCATCCTGAATACTTATATTATTTTCTGTCATGATTCCTAGTTCATTTGAGTTATTTGCTATTTCGACGAATTAAGTTTTTTAAAACATTACGTTACAGTAGATTCTACTTCAACACAAGACAAAAAAACGAAAAGAAATTCATTTACATAAGCCCTGTTCACCTTGAAATTAAAGCACTATTATATAATTCATTATATTAAGATGCCAGGATTCAGGCTCTGTCACCCCCACCATCAACAG
>JAOZSB010000529.1 GCA_029939895.1 Desulfobacterales bacterium | reverse complement strand
ACATGAACTAAATACAAATGAATTTGTAGAATCGCTGGAAACAAAACGGATAACAAAAGACGGTGCGACAATTGATGTAGAGCTTACAAGAACAAGGCTTGTGGATAATAACGGAACCCTCATTGGAATTGCTACCATCGAACGGGACATTACCGAACGCAAGCAGGCCGAGGCTGCGATGCAGCTTGAACGTACTCGATTACATGGCATCCTTGATACAATTCCAGACGGTATTTATATCGTAAGCAAGGAATACGACATTGAATACATCAACCCCATTGTTGAACTGGAATTCGGCCCTCTTGATAATAGAAAGTGTTATGAGTACTTCCATGACCGGACAACAGTTTGCCACTGGTGCAAGAACCCTGAAGTCTTTAAAAACAAGTCTGTCCGCGGGGAATGGTATTCCCATAAAACCGACCAGCACTATGAAGTGTTTGATTCTCCGTTTGCTAATTCCGACGGCAGTGTTTCCAAGCTAAAAATTCTCCACGACATCACAGCAAAAAAACAGGCTGCCCATGCACAGAAAGAACATATGTACTTTCTTGAAAACATGGACAAAATTGACAGGATTCTTGTTTCATCCACAAACCTGGAAGAAACCATGAACCTTGTGCTTGATGAAATGCTTTCAATATTCAATTGTGATCGAGCCTGGCTGCTTTATCCATGCGACCCCAAAGCACCGACCTGGCAGATTCCAATGGAAAAAACCAGACCGGAACACCCTGGTGCATGTGCTGTTAAAGTTGAATACCCTATGACTCCAGATGTTATGAACAGCTTTATAGACGTACTGGCGACCGACATGCCGCTTTTAGGTGACTTGAAGCCAAAGGAGGCAGAATGGGACCGGGAAGACAAATTCAGCGTTCGAAAGGCAATGGGTATTGCCGTTCGTCCAAAGACAGGAAAGCCCTGGGAACTTGGATTGCATCAATGCTCCGAGAAACAACCCTGGACAGAAACTGAACAACGCCTGTTTAAAGAAATTTCCATGCGAATTACCGATAGCCTGAGCAGCCTTCTTTTGCATAACAATCTGAGCGAAAGTGAAAAAAAGCTTAGAACAATTATTGAAAATGCACCGATTTTAATAGATGCCTTTGATAAAAACGGTAAATGCACCATCTGGAATAAAGAATGTGAAAAGACCTTTGGCTGGACAATCGAAGAAATAAATTCATCCCCGGATCCACTATCCATGTTCTATCCAGATCCTGAAATTCGTGACTCTGTGATTAAAACCATAAGTACAAATCCTGAAAACGAATTTATTGAATGGCATCCAGCCACAAAAAATGGACAAACACTATCGGTAACATGGGCTAACTATAAAATATCTGACGAGTTGATAATCAACATAGGCCATGACATAACCGAACGCAAACAGGCAGAGAAAGCACTGTTAGAAAGAGAAGCACAATATCGGATGTTAGTTGAAACAATGAACGAAGGAGTTGGAGTTCAAAACATAGATGGAGTAATTACCTATGTAAATGATAATTTTTGCAAACTTTCTGGATATTCAAGGGAAGAGATAGCAGGCAAACTCAGCGCAGTGGACTTCTTTGATGAAGATAATAAAAAAATCCTGGCAGAACAAATGGCAAAGCGACATCAGGGAAGTCAGCAAACATATGAAATAAAATGGCAAAAAAAAGATGGCACACTATTTCCTGTAGTCATGTCCCCCCGGCCAATATATGATGACCAGGGTGAATTTAATGGCAGCTTTGCAGTAGTTACTGATCTGACAGAAAAAAAGATAGCAGAAGAAGCACTTAAAGCAAAAGAAATACAACTCCTGCGTTCCCAGAAAATGGAATCAGTCGGAATTTTAGCCGGAGGCATAGCCCACGAGTTCAACAACCTTCTTTATATAATATCAGGCACATCAGAACTTCTAATGATGGATGCAGGGCCAGAGGATAATAATAATCTTTCTGAAATACTCCAGGCAACGCAAAGGGGAGCAAACCTTGTTAAACAACTTATGGCATTCAGCCGTAAAGCTGAAACAAATTTGTATATACTCCACTTAAATATTGAAATTGGAAAAATTAAAAAAATGCTTGATCGGGTTCTCCCCAGAATGATCAATATTAAAGTTGAACTCAGTGATAACCTTTATACCATAAAAGCAGACCAGGGGCAGGTAGAACAAGTAGTTATGAATTTATGCCTGAATGCTAAAGATGCAATGCCTAATGGCGGAGATCTGACAATTAAAACTGAAAACAGCATAATTGATGATGCCTTTATAAATATTCATCCAGGCAAACCAGTGGGCCTGGAAAAAGGTAAATGTGTAATATTGTCTGTTTCAGATACTGGCTGCGGCATGGATAATAAAACCAAAGAGCATATTTTTGATCCTTTTTTTACAACAAAAGCAGTTGGACAAGGCACGGGGCTTGGCCTGTCGGTTCTTTATGGCATTATCGAAGAGGGTGTTCAAAATTCTGTGTCAGAAAACTAAAAAGCTGATATGATAGCTTAA
>JAOZSB010000528.1 GCA_029939895.1 Desulfobacterales bacterium | reverse complement strand
TGGCTCATTAAAATCAATAAAGGAAACTGCCCTGAAGTTTGATTCAGATCAGGATGAGGCACTATTTCATATTGTTGAAAAGACAGCCTCAAAGGAACTGGAAACTCATTCTGCTAAAACAAAGGTAAAGGATTTTATTACTTCTGACATTTGTAATGAAAAAGATAGATTTGATCTGCTTGTTGAAAATAGTTTAGTGATGGACCTGAAACAGACCATGGACAAGGAGACCTTTTTTGAGATGGTATCAAAGACAATGTCAGCCTCATTAAACATGCCCTCCTCTATCCTTAATGACATGCTGCTCAAGAGAGAGATGGAGGCAACAACCGTACTTGCTCCGGGGCTTGCCATACCCCATATTATTATTGAAGGAGAAAGGAAGTTTTCCATCCTTATTGCCAGGTGTAAAAAAGGAATTGAATTCACCAAATCCGCCCCAAGAGTATATGCTGCTTTTGTCATGGTGGGAACCAAAGACGAAAGAAACTTTCATCTGTATGCATTATCTGCCATCGCCCAGATTGTTATGGATACAAAATTTGAAAACAAGTGGCTGCGGGCAAGGAGTGCCAGTGCTCTGCAGGAAGTCATTATCAGTGCTGATCGAAATCGGGAAATTACTAAAAAGTAAAGAAGAAGGCTTTAAGGGAAGTTTTTTCTAAAATGTTAATTTGTTATGGTTTAAGATATTTTTCCAGTGTTTCGGAAAGTTTTTGAGGGTTTACTGGTTTTGAGATGTAGTCATCCATGCCTGCTTCAAGGCATTTTTCCATATCCCCCTTCATGGCGTGAGCAGTAAGGGCGACTACGGGAATGGCATGATTAAGTACATTTGAGCTTATGTCCCTGATAGTTTTGGTTGCCTCAAGACCGTCCATATGCGGCATCTGCACATCCATAAGTACGAGGTCGTATTTATTTTTCTCAAGTGCTTCAACTGTTTTAAGGCCATCAAATGCAGCCTCTGCTTCATAACCCAATTTTTCCAGCAGTTTCAATGCAACCATTCTGTTAACAGGGTTATCTTCAGCCACAAGAATCTTAAATCTATTGGCCTTATTATCGGTTTCATCAACATTTTTTTTCTGCTTTACGTCACTTCCTTCATTCTTCTGTTTATTCAGTTTCACAGTAAACCAGAAGGTTGAACCAATATCCGGCTCGCTTTCTACGCCTATTTCTCCGCCCATCAGTTTCGTAAGCTGGCTTGAGATGGCAAGCCCCATACCTGTACCGCCGAATCTTCTATTAAGTGAATCATCACCCATGGTAAAATATTTGAACAACCCCTGCAGGTCGTTCCTGCGGATACCGATACCAGTGTCTGTAATGCTGAATTTCAGGATAGTGTGATCAACTGCGTCCGAGACTTTTTCCACCTTGAGGCTCACGCCGCCTTTGTCTGTAAACTTGATGGCGTTCCTGACGATGTTCATATATATCTGTTTCAGCCTTGAATAATCGCCAACAAGCTTCAAAGGCACATCATCATCAACAACACACTTCCATGTAAGTCCCTTGTTTTTTGCAGCAGCATATTCAATATCTGAAATACGATCAAGTAGCTCACCAAGGTCGAATTTTGATGTTTCAAGCCCCAGTTCACCAGCCTCAAGTTTTGAATAATCAAGCACATCGTTTACTATTGAAAGGAGAAAATCAGCAGATGTCCTTATAGTATCAACGTATTTACCCTGTTCAGAGTTGAGTACCGTATCACGGAGAAAATCAGCAACCCCAATAAGGCCGTTCATTGGAGTCCGTATCTCATGGCTCATATTTGCAAGGAACCGACTTTTGGCATCGTTAGCTGCTTCAGCTTCCCGGGCCAGACGCTGGGCCTTTTCCATTGAAATCTTGAGTTTTTCATTTGTTTCAGCGAGCTTTGCAGTTCTTTCCTGAACCTTTTGTTCCAGCAAGGCGGTGAGTTCTTTTCTGCGGTCAATTTCTTTTTTTAAACGCAGGGCACTGCGGACCCTGGCGAGGAGGTCAATTTTTTTGACAGGCTTTACAATATAGTCCATTGCACCAGCACCAAAAGCCTGTTGAAGGTTCTCAAGATCGGCAAGACCAGTTACCATTATTACAGGAATATCTTCATGGGCCTTGCTTTCCTTGATTTTTGCACAAGCCTCATGTCCATTAATACCAGGCATGAGATAGTCCATAAGGATCAGGTCAATGTTGCCATCAACATACCCCTTATCCAACCCAAGTGCTTCAAAACCTTTTTCTGCTGATTCTGCCAGCAACACTTCACCAAAACCACCTTTTTTCAAATGGTGTTTAAGTATCGTTCTCTGATCAACAGAATCATCTATTATAAGAATAGTCATTTAAAGTTCTCTTTCCTAGATAGTATTTTAACTTATTATCATTATATAGAAAAAAAATCCAGAAATTTAGTTAAAATAAATAAAAAAAATTATTTGACTCTTTGTATCCAATAACTTATGATATGAAATATTAAAAATTCTATAAAATCTTTCAAAAAAAATTTGTTTTCAAT
>JAOZSB010000164.1 GCA_029939895.1 Desulfobacterales bacterium | reverse complement strand
AAATTACAGCACGTTGGGTGCTATTCTAAAAAGTTAAACGGGACACTACTGAATTTTTATATTAATTTGTTATATATAGATTTAATAAGTTCAGGTGAAAAATTTTTTTTAAAAAAAGAGTCGTAATGGGTTTTATCTGAAGTAAAACAGTTTTAAAATAGATGAGATTAATTAACGGGCCATATCAGCAAAGTAATTGATCAGAAAAAAGCGAGTCAGAAAAAAATGAATAAAAAAATACTCATTGTTGATGATGACAATTCTGTTCTTAAATTCATGTCCAAAAAGCTCAAAGAATTTGGGCACGAGGTAAGGACTGCTGAAAATGCCATCATTGCCCTTGATATCCTGTCCGATTATATTCCAGACTTGATTCTGGTTGATCTTATCATGCCTCAGATAAGCGGCGAGATGCTTTGTAAAATTATTCGGTCTATGGATCGTTTCAAGAAATGTAATCTTGTCATTGTATCAGGTGCTGCCGCAGAGCTGGACTTTGATTACGAGTCCATAGGCGTGAATGCCTGCATGGCCAAGGGAACCTTTGGTACGATGGCTGAGAATGTCCAGAAGTACATAGAAGATATGGGTGAGGCTGGGCAACAGGAAAAAACAAAGGGTGTACTTGGGCTCGAAGGCGTATACAGCAGGAAAATGACTAAGGAGCTTCTTTTCCTGAACAAGCGTCTGGAGACAGTTTTAGAAAGTATTGCCGAGGGTATTCTTGAAATCAACACCAACAGAATTATTTATGCAAACTCAGCAGCTGAAAAGATGCTTGACAGGCCAAAGGAAAAGATAATTGCCTCACGCCTTATTGATGTCTTTGACGAGGATGCAAAGCCCATGGTTCAAGCTATCATGGATTCTGGCTCCACTCAGGAATCAGGCATTAATTTGAAAAAGGCTATCCCTGTTAATGACAGAAAAATTGAAATGAAATGTTTACCAGTAAAGGGGGAGGTCGCAGCGTCTATTGTGTTTCTGACCGATGTGACCGAGCTGACAAAACAGAATCAGGCGTTAATTAAGAACATCACAGAAAGAAAAAAAGCTGAAAAAGAGAGAAGAAGAATCGAAGAGTTTTTTCAACAAGCCTACAAAATTGATGCCTTAACTGCCTTAACAGGCGGTATAGCAGTTGATTTTAGTAAAATTTTAACTCAGGTAGACCATAAGCTCCCCAGCGCTCCAAATGAGAAGCGTGATTGTGCAGAATGTATTAAAATCTGTGATTCTATTAAAGGTATCGTAGGTCAGGGGCTTGAAATGAGCAATCAGCTCCTTGCCTTTGCAAGCGATATTACATACGATATTGATTGTTACGATGTTAACGATATTGTAAACAATGCTCTGGTGGAGTTTGAAATAATTAAAAATGATGCAAAAGTAAAAGTCGATTTAAAAAACGATCTTAATAAAATCAATGTGGACAAAGGCCAGGTCATACTGGCCCTGATAAGTCTTTTGATTAGTGCCTGGCAGTCAATCCACGATGACAGCCCCATAAGAATATCTACTACCAATGAAAGTATCGACAAGAATGAATTGAAGGCAATCCCGCTTACTTCTGGCGATTATGTAAGAATTTCAATATCAGATTCAGGCGTTGGATTTGATGAAGAGACTGTAAAGAGGTTGTTTGATCCCTTCTTTAATTCTCAGGAGGTTGACGGCGGTACAAACTTAGGTCTTGCTGCTGCATATGGAATAATCAGAAATCACAGTGGTGTTATTACAGCTACGAGCAAAAAAGGTGCTGGCTCAACCTTTGATGTATATCTGCCAGCCATGGACGAGACCGACTAAAATCATGCCCGATACAACTGACATCCAGCAATCGCAAAGTAACCCAAACGGATTTTCAAGAATCATCAATACTGCTGTTGGCCGTATGATTGTAAATCCTCTTGATCGTTATGTGGGGCGTTCCCTTCATACTTACGGTGAGTATTCTTTTTTTGAAACTACCCTTTTTAATCAACTTGTAAAATCTGGCAATACTGTTGTGGATATTGGTGCAAATATTGGTGCGCATACTCTTACTTTTTCAAAGGCTGTGGGACCAGGTGGACGAGTTTTTGCCATAGAGCCACAACGGCTGATTTTTCAAACCCTGTGTGCAAACCTTGCATTAAACGGTATTGCAAATGTATACCCGTTACACGGGGCTGCTGCCGCAAAGGATGGTTTCCTGCATGTTCCTGAACTTGATTATAACCATGAAAATAATTTTGCAGGCCTTGAGCTGGGTGAGCAGGTAAAAGGTATGCCAGATCATCTGAAAGAGGGCCGGGGGAATTATTTAAAAACACGTATGATTGCACTTGATGGTTTAGATATTGGCCCGACAAATTTTATTAAAATTGATGTAGAAGGGATGGAGAAGCAGGCTATTGAAGGGGCTGCAAAAATAATAAAGGACTTCAGTCCAATATTATTTGTTGAAAACGATCGCAAGCATAAGTCGCCTGAACTTATAACCTGCATTGAGTCTCTGGGATATACATTATTTTGGCATATTGCTCCAATGTTTAATGCCAAAAATTTTTTTAAGGAAAAAACAAATGTGTTTCCAGGAATTGTATCCGTGAACATGCTGTGTATACCTCCTGGAATGGATGCTGATGTACAGGGGCTTAAAAAAGTAACCGGCCCGGATGACTGGTGGGAGAATGAGTAAAAAGGTAGTAATATTTGGAGACGACCCGCGGGGTTTTACCGGCCTTGGCAGGATTACACGGCATCTAATGGTGGCCTTGTTACAGGAAGGCTTTGAGCCTGTTGCTGCGACTTTTAAGACAGTAGTAAATGAAGATGTAGCAGAAGAATTAAATAATAAATCAGCATCCAGCATTGAGTGCAATTGGGAAAATGCACCAACCTACAGCGTTGACGGGGATTCAGAAAAAGGGTTGGAAACAGTACTGGAAAAAGAGAATGCCTCAATGGTCATAAGCGTTTGTGACCCATGGGATTTGCAGGGGCTTGTTGAAGTAAAAAAGAGACGGCCCTTTGTATGGATTGCCTATTTGCCTGTCGAATCAATTCCATATTCACGATACATTCTGCTGGTTCGCAACCCTCCTCACTATCTTGATACTGCATATATTTTAAGCTTTGCCGACCGTTTGTTGACGTATTCAGATTTTGGCAGAGATGCAGTACGCAAGATGCTCAAGGATGCTGGAAGCAGTTCGCAGGGTGTTATTGAACACATTTATCTGGGAGTTGATAACGATTACTACTGCCCCCTGGACAAGCCAGCAGGGAGCAGCACCCAGGGCGATTCAGGTGATAAAAATCAGGAAAAGATAACAGCCAGGAAGATCTTTGGCGGTGCGGTTAAAGACGATGCTGTTTTGTTTACATGTATAAAAGTCAACTCTATCCGCGCTGGGTTTGATTCTCTGTTAGAGTCCTGGGCATTGTATCTTGAGAAGGCAAAAAAGGTTGCTCCGGATATTGCAGAACGCTCAGTACTTTATCTGCACACCAGTATACAGGGGCCTGGCTACCCGGTGCCTGTGATAATGCAAAGGTATGGACTGGAGAGTTCACTTCTTCTCAATCCACAGCTTGGGCAGGGCAGGGGAGTGTCTGAGGCTGAGATGCTGCTGATTTATCAATCAACTGACATTGGAATAAGTGCTGCAAGGGGCGAGGGGTTTGGTTTTAATATCCTGGAAGCCTTGAGTTGCGGTGTGCCTTGTATTGTGCCAGATTATGGATGCCCTTCAGAATATGGTGGAGACGGAGTTATGCGTGTACCTGTTGCAGCCTGTTTTAATCCTGATTTTGCAACAACGGATTTTGCGATCATTGATACTGCAAAGATGTCTGAGGTCATGCTTGAGCTTGCCATTGAAAGGGAAAAGCAGGAAACAATGGGAATTGCAGGACGTGAGGTTGCCCTTGGGCTGAGTTGGAAACGTTTTCATGAGCAATGGATTCGTACAATTAAAGCTGAATATGAATCAAGGCCGGAGCTTTCCGGAAGAATTGAAGTAAAGGTGAATTAATGAAAGAGACAGCATACGACAAGGTACCTTATGCGAGTCACCCTTATGTAAAAACACATCCAGAAAGTCTTTATACAACAGGCCGTCTTTTTGGACTTTCTCCAAAGGAAGCAAAATATTCCAGGGTGCTGGAGATGGGGTGTGCAGCCGGAGGAAATATAATTCCAATGGGCTTCAACTATCCAGATATTGAAATTGTCGGGATTGACCTTTCAAAAATACAGATAGACGAGGGGCTGAAGGTTGTTGACGAGTTGGGTATTAAAAATGTTGATCTCAAATGCATGTCCATACTCGATATTGATGATGGATTTGGCAAGTTTGATTATATCCTGTGCCACGGAATTTACTCCTGGGTTCCTGCTGATGTCCGTGACAAAATAATGAAGGTTTGCGCCCGGAATCTCACCGAAAACGGAATCGCCTGTGTCAGCTACAATACACTGCCCGGCTGGAACTGGGTCAGGACGATACGGGAGATGATGCTCTACCATGTTGACAGATATAAAGATCCGGCAGCAAAAGCAGAACAGGCGCGTACCCTGTTGCAGTTTATACTTGAAGGGATAGGTACAGAAGAGACGCCCTATGCCGGGTTCCTGTCCACGGAACTCCAGATGCTGGCTCTTCAGGAGGATGCTTATCTGATCCACGACCATCTGGAAGAAGTAAACCACCCGATTTACTTTCATGAGTTCATGAAAATTGCCCGTGAACTGGGGCTGGAATATCTGGCAGACACTGATCTTACAACTATGCTTCCAGATAACTTTGGTGAAAATGTTTGTAATAAACTAAACGAGGCCGATGATATTGTCCAGACTGAGCAGTACATGGATTTTATCCGTAATCGTAGATTCAGAAGTACACTCCTTTGCCGGGGGAACCAGGTTATAAAACGAAAACTTGATGTCTCTGATATAAAGAATTTTCACTTGTCAACCGGGGTTCTTGCAACAAAGCCAGTGGATGCTGAGGAGCTTGAAGATGGTGTTGCCTTGAGTTTTATTATCAACGACAATACGCTAACGCTTGAGGATTGTATTTCAAAGACAGCACTGGTTTATCTTTCCGAACAAAAGGGAATGCCTGTCCCCTATGAAAAAGTAGTTACTGAAACCGCAAACAGAACCGGGGAAGACGAAGAGACCGTCGATTTCAGACTCTATTCAGAGCTTAACCTTCTCCGCCTTGTATTTGCAGACATTGTACAGATAGGAATTTCACCTGGAGAATATGTAAATTATGTATCTGATCGGCCAATTGCAACGAAACTTGCCCGCTACCTGGCTGCTGAAAATGAATCCACAACAAATCAAAGGCACTATGTTGTGCCACTCGACCTGGCAGAAAGAATCATGATCCAGTATCTTGACGGTGATATGACCATCAATGAAATTATCACCGCAATGATGACACATATTGAAAGTGGTGAGCTAAGCCTGGAACTTGATGGAGCTATGATTCTTGATGAAGAGCAGGCCCTGTCTGAAATGAAAAAACTTTGTAATGAAAAAATAGGAAAATTTGCTGAAAATGCACTTCTGGTTGGCTGAATCAGGGTTATGCTTCAAGCCTGCGTCCATAGGGTACATGTATAGTTGCTTAGATGCAAAAAAACTTAAAAATATCTTTGTTTTGTGCGATGTAGCTTTTTTATTGACACTTGGAAAATTTTGAAATAAAGTTCTTTTTTCACGAAGAAAAGTAATCAATTTCCTAAAACTGTTAAATGAGGAATAGAGCCATGTCCCCAGAGAGTATGCAGAATTTATTTAATGTTCCGGCAGACAGCACCCTGAGTCCAATGTACTGGATGAACCTTGCTAAAGAGGCAGCAGAGTATGCAGCTGACACTACACAGCGGATGATTCTTTTTTCAGATGTTATGAGAAAACGCGGCAACAGGTATCTTGAACATAATGAAAATGGGCTTCCGCCTGTCCTGGCTTTTGAGTATGAAGTCATAATGGACGGCAGGGACTTTAAAGAAAATGCTGTTAATTACGCCCTGGCAAGGATTATACCTGACAAAGGTGTAAAGATTGACAGTACCCTCAGACCCATCGTCGTAATAGACCCAAGAGCAGGCCATGGACCTGGAATCGGTGGTTCAAAGGAAGAATCTGAAATCGGCCAGGCTCTCAAGCAGGGACGACCGACTTACTTTGTACTTTTCTTCCCGGATCCTGTACCAGGACAGACCCTTGATTTTGTCCAGCAGGCAGAGGTTAAATTTCTTGAGGAAGTACAAAGGCTGCATCCAAAGGCTCCTTCACCTTCCCTTATTGGCAATTGCCAGGCAGGATGGGCATCTGCTCTAATAGGTGCAGACAGGCCGGATGTCACCGGAACACTTATACTTGCAGGTTCCCCACTTTCATACTGGTCAGGCGTTGATGGTGCCAACCCCATGCGTTACAAGGGCGGCATGATAGGCGGTGCATGGATGACCTCCCTGTTGTGCGACCTTGGCAACGGCAAATTCGATGGTGCCAATCTTGTACATAATTTTGAAGATCTTAATCCAGCCAATACCATGTGGTCAAAGGAATACAACCTCTACTGCAAGGTGGATACAGAAGAGCAAAGGTACCTTGACTTTGAGAGATGGTGGGGCGGTTATTTCACCATGAATGCAGAAGAAATCAGCTTCATAGTTGAAAGCCTGTTTGTTGGTAATAAACTTGAGCAGGGCGAACTTGAGCTTTCTAAAGAAAAGTCGATTAACTTGAAAAATATGGAAGACCCTGTCGTGGTCTTTGCATCTGAAGGTGATAATATCACACCTCCACAGCAGGCCCTCAACTGGATCGCCAAGGTCTATGGCAGTGTGGATGAGATCAAGCGGCTGGAGCAGGTTCTTGTATATATGGTTCATAAGCAGATTGGTCACCTTGGAATATTTGTTTCCTCTGGTATTTCCGGCAAAGAACATCAGGAAATTATCGGCAGCGTTGACCAGATCGACTTTCTGCCACCTGGACTTTATGAGATGGTTATAGAGGACGACGCAAAAGGTGGTGCAGGCAACTTTAAGGTACGTTACGAAGAAAGAGAAATTGAAGACATCCTGGCTATGGATGATGGGCAGGAAGACGAAGAAGACTTTAAATCCGTTGCAGCAATTTCCAATATCAATAATGATTTTTATAACACATACATAAGTCCTTTTGTAAAGGCGATGTCAAACGAACACACCGCCGAGCTTATGCGCCAGATGCATCCGTTGAGGAAAAAATATTACTTAAAGTCTGATAAAAATCCATTCTATCTTCCTTTTAAATTTCTTGCCCCGATGGTAAAGGAATCACGGGTCACGTTGAGCGAAGACAATACTTTTAAGGCACTTGAGACGAATTTCAGCGATAGCATAAAAAGTATGCTTGAGCTTTATAAGGATATGAGGGATGCAAAGATGGAGGCCCAGTTTAAGGCTATTTACGGATCTCCGGTTATGAAAATGCTGTTCCCTGATATCGAAGAAGAACCAGTCGCTGCTCCGACCAAGGTCGAGAGTAAGGGCAAAGGCAAGGCAAAGGCCAAGAAGGTTGAAGAAAAAAGCACAAGGAAAAAGAAATTGTCCACTGCACGTCATGCTGATGGAGGCTTTGCAGAAGGCGTTGTAAGGATAATGATGGGTGTTGCCAGTGCTGACCACAGCCTTGACAGAGATGAGTTTTTGAGTGCACAGAAAATTAAACAGACACATCCCAAGCTGAAAAAATACACAGTACCACAGTTCAAGGAAATCGTTACAGACCAGTCCAAGCTGTTACAGTCTGACATGGATGCTGCCATAAAAACATTGCCCAAGCTGCTGAAAACCAAAAAGGACAGGAAAGACGCACTAAAGATTGCAATGGAAATGGCTATGGCCGATGGCGTACTTGCTGATGAAGAGCAACAGTTCATGGACAAGGTTAAGAAGGTTCTTGAAGTTTAAAGAATATAGTTATTCTTTAACCTGATAATCTTTTGATTAAAAAAGTATAAATAAAAAAGGAGGCGTTGAAATAATGCCTCCTTTTTTTTATGGTTTTTTCAGGTATATTTATACTTGGGTAGAAGAACTTTTACCCAGCCCTCTATTACTTCAATGGTTTAAAAATACAGCACCCCATCCGCATGCGGATGGGGTGCTGTTGTGACTGAATGCCTGATGTTATTGATAAGGCAGGCAGAATTATCTTTGGTTATGCTTGTGCATTACTTTTTATCAGAAGTAAAACTTCTTCAAATTACAGGTGCAGATTCATTTAAGTCAACATCCCCTGCAAAGTAAATATCAAAGTTAATATCACAAGTACTTACATTAAGGGGCTAGTCAATTCCTTAATAGCTACGGCAGATTTTGAGAACATTTCTTTTTCTTCTGCAGAAAGTTTTATCTGTATAATTTGTTCGATTCCTTGTGAGCCGAGCTTAACAGGCACGCCCATGAAAAGCCCTCTGATACCGTATTCTCCTTCAAGGTATGCGGAGCAGGGTATTATTTTTTTCTTATCCTTTAAAATAGCTTCGACCATTTCAGCGGTTGCAGCCGATGGAGCATAATAAGCACTGCCAGTCTTGAGGAGTGAAACTATTTCTGCTCCGCCATTTTTGGTTCTTTCTACTAGCGAGTTGATTCTTTCTCCAGGGAGAAGGTGGGTGATGGGGATTCCAGCAACAGTGGAGTACCGTGGCAACGGTACCATTGTGTCCCCGTGTCCTCCAAGGACAAAGGCAGTAACATTTTCCATGCTTACGCCAAGTTCCTGTGCAATAAAAGTTCTAAAGCGTGCTGAATCGAGTGCACCTGCCATACCGATAACGCGGTTTTTTTCAAATCCGCTTGCCTTTAATGCTGCGTAGCACATTGCATCAAGGGGGTTGGTTACAATAATCAGTATTGCATTGGGTGAAAGGAGCTTAACCTCATTTGTAATTTTGCTGACAATTTCTGAGTTTGTATTTAGCAGATCGTCCCTGCTCATGCCGGGTTGTCGGGCAATACCGGCTGTGATGACTATGATGTCGCTCCCGCCTGAAGAATCAAGCGAGTTGGAGCCATAGATGTCTGCATCATGGATTTCTACAGGAGATGCCTGGAGTATGTCAAGGGCCTTTCCCTGAGCCAGCCCCTCAACTGTATCAATGAGGGCAACATCGCAAAGTTCTTTTTCCGCAAGCCTTTGGGCCAGTGTTGCGCCAACATTACCTGCACCAATTACTGTTACTTTTTTATCCATTTGGACACTCCTTTTTTATATATTATTTTCATTATTGACTTTACTATAAAACCTCATTATCAATAATGGTAATAAAGTCAACAATTTTATGCTTTGATCAGAAAAAGGAAAAAATTCATTGGGCTATAAATTGTTGACATCTATTGCCAAATGAAGTATTTAAACATGAAAATATAATAATTATGTACAGTAGTGTCCCGTTTAACTTTTTAGAATAGCACCCAACGTGCTGTAATTT
>JAOZSB010000163.1 GCA_029939895.1 Desulfobacterales bacterium | reverse complement strand
ATAAATTATCCAACTTTTTTATAACAAAATCAACTGCGAAACTTTAGTTATAATTTAATAACGCCACCAGCGATATTCCAAAAAAAGCCCCCACCCAGGACCATGCTATCTCGGTAAGATCCACCATTGGCGGGCTTTGGCTTCCACCCTTCATTTTATTAAAAAAGGTCATGATGCTGCATCTCCTTATGCTGATCGTACTAAAAAAAACTGCATTTTAATTTAATATATCAAAAAAATTGAAAAGTTTATTTGACATAGATCAAATTGGTTTTAACTTTATTGATCTAAATCAAATCTCTTTTTTGCATACTGCAATATAATATAAAAAGTTTTTTAATTGAAAGGATGAAAATGAAAAAAGAATTTTCTAAAGACGGTATCATGTCTCTTGTGTCGATGAGGAGGCTGGTACAGCTTTTGTCGTGTATAGTAGTAATCGCCATTGGAATTAAGTTTTACCTGTTTGTATCTCACCTTGAGGCTGGAACAATTCCGGGCTTTGAAAGACCGCCGGGAGTAGAGGCTTTTCTTCCCATCAGCGCACTGGTCAGCCTTAAGCACCTTCTTTATACCGGAACAATAAACACCATACACCCCTCGGCCCTGGTGATTTTCTTAATCGTGTGCATGACTGCACTGGTTGTAAAAAAAGGTTTTTGCAGCTGGGTTTGTCCCATTGGCCTGCTTTCGGATTTTATTGCAAAGCTGCATTTGATGGTCTTTAAAAAGAAAGTTATCCTGCCTGCTTCCCTTGATTTGATGTTTAGAAGCATGAAGTATGGTGTGGCTGTTTTTTTTGTGTGGAGCATTTTTATTATAATGCCCATTCAAAGCGTTGAGAATTTTATCCAAAGCCCCTACAATCGATTTGTTGATATCAGGATGCTGCAATTTTTTACCAATATTTCTGATGTAACCATAGTTGTTCTCGGTGTTCTTGCCTTGCTCTCCTTTGTGGTTCCTTATTTCTGGTGCAGGTACCTTTGCCCCTATGGTGCTGTTTTGAGCGTGATCAGTTTTTTCAGCTTTGGTAAAATAAAGCGAAATCCATCCAACTGCACAAACTGCGGCAAGTGTGAAGAGCAATGCCCTGGACAGATAAAAATCAGAAAAAAAGAAAGCATCAATTCCACTGAGTGTACTGCATGTTTGACATGCGTTAAAACCTGCCCGGAAGAGCAGGCCATTGGGTTTTCAATGCTTTTAGGCAAAGTTCATGTTGGGCAGGCAGCAGTTGCGGTGATACTGCTTGTTATGTTTACCCTTGGTATTTCCGCAGCAAAATTGACAGGCAACTGGCAAAATGAAATCACAAAGCAGCAATACCTGAAGCATGTGGTGCTTAGCTCATTGGCGATTAAAGAAAGGAAACAGGCTCCGCCTCCGGAAATGAAGGATATTGACCCGGAAAAGCTGGAAAGAATGATGGAGGCAATGAAAAAAATGCAGCCGGAAAAAACTCCCCAGGCTCCTGTTCACGGCACAAAAAAAATGGCTCCGTAAACATTTCTGGAATCAATATCCATGAAAGGTATTTTTCTTCTTTACTTACATTTTAAAATTTGAATAGAATTGATGTGGTTCATCAAATACTATTTTTAAAAAACAAACTAAATGTAACAAAGGTGCGTATCATGAGTGAATATTATGCTGCGGAGGATCTGGACAAATTTCCAGGCATAGGCGATCATGCAAGTGAAATGGCAAATAAATTTTTTGATTATTACAATACTGTTTTTGCAGAGGGCGAACTCTCTGAGCGAGAAAAATCTCTTATCGCTCTGGCGGTTGCACATGCGGTTCAGTGCCCATACTGCATTGATGCCTACACACAGGCCTGTCTCGAAAAAGGCTCAAATGTGGGCGAAATGACCGAAGCTGTTCATGTGGCAACTGCCATAAGGGGCGGTGCATCCCTGGTGCATGGAACGCAAATGAGAAAAATTGCTGACAAGCTTTCCATGTAGTGAGGAAGTCATGACTATTTGTACACCCATGGAAAATAGCACAGATCTGGAAGGTCAGGAGGTTTTACCCTTCTCCCAGACCCTTGTCAGGCACAGCCTGGAACTCACAAGGGCCGAAACCAACACCCTCCAGGTGAATGTGGGACTCAAGTGCAACCTGTCGTGCAGACATTGTCACTATGGCGCAGGCCCGGCCCGGCAGGAACTCATGACCAGGGAAACCATGGATCAGGTGATTGAATTTTCCCGCAGGGTGCGACCGGAGATTATTGATATTACCGGTGGTGCGCCTGAGCTGAATCCTGACCTGGAATATTTAATTGAAAAAACAGCACCCCTGACCAGCCGTATAATGCTTCGTACCAATCTTGTTGCAATTTCTGATGATGCATTTTTATCGCTGTTTAAAAAACACGGGGTTGTTGTTGTTGCATCATTCCCTTCTACAAATGCAAACCAGGCCGATGCCCAGCGAGGCTCTGGGGTTTTTGATAAAAGCGTTGAAATGCTCAAAAAGCTGAACCAGGCTGGGTATGGAATGCCCGGAACCGGCCTGGAGCTTAACCTGATTTCCAACCCATCGGGTGCGTTTTTACCCGTAACCCAGGTTCAGGCAGAAAAAAATTTCAAGCGGGTGCTTGCAGCAAAAATTGGAATTTCCTTTAACCAGCTTTTGACCTTTGCCAATGTCCCCCTTGGAAAATATTACTCCTGGCTTGAATCATCGGGCAATCTGAAAGCCTATTTGAAACGCCTGACAGATGCATTTAATCCCTGCACAATTGACGGGTTGATGTGCCGAACGCTTTTGTCAATATCCTGGGATGGATTTGTTTATGACTGCGACTTTAACCAGGCTGCGCAACTGCACATGGGCAGCACAAAACAGCATATATCTGAACTGCATCACTGGCCGAACCCTGGATCACCAGTAGTAACAGCAGATCACTGCTATGCATGTACGGCTGGAGCCGGGTTTAGCTGAGCAGGGGCAATCGTGGCCCAGGACGGGTCATCTTGCAGTACCGATTGAAATAAAGTCAATGTGAGTTTTTTGCTTATTTCATAACCAGCCCTTCGGTATAAATCGTCCCTTCAGGACGAGCGGGGTTGGGGATATGAACCGGTGGCTAAAGCACACCGGCTATACGACTTTTCCCCTTCGGGGAATCAAAAATCGGCATCCATTTAGCCCTGTAAAGGTGGCATATAAAATTAATGGCCCGATCATTTAAAATTTATTGTGAAATATTGATTTTCAAGTCCAGCATAATACACCTTAACCACTGCAACACGGCATTTAAAAATGGCTGCACAAACATCCGTAATAGTTTTTGTTAAGGCCCCCATCCAGGGAACAGTCAAAACACGCCTGGCCCGGAGCCTGGGCGATGATGCAGCCCTGGCTGTTTATCAGCATTTTGTTGCCGATGTCGTGAACATGCTCAGGATAACTGACCATGATTTGCGGGTATACTTCACTCCATCAGGGACTGAATCGAGCGTCAGGGCAATGGTGGGCGAAGGGCTGGCGATATTTCCACAGCAGGGCAGCACCCTGGGCGAAAAAATGCGTAACGCCCTGACCGAAACCTTTCAGGCCGGGATTTCACAGGCAGTTTTAATTGGCTCAGACATCCCTGATTTACCCCCAGACATTATCAATGAAGCATTTGCAGGGCTTGACAAGGCCCCGGCAGCCACCGGCCCAAGCCCGGACGGAGGCTATTATCTGATTGGATTTAACGCAGACAGTTTTTTGCCTGATATTTTCAGCAATATTGAATGGGGAACAGAAACGGTTTTTTCCCAGACAATGGAGTGTTTTCAGAAAAACAGCATCAAACCTCACATCCTTCCCATGTGGGATGACATCGATACTGCCGGGGATCTAAAGCGTTTTACAGACTCCAACCCGGACAACGCACCCCAAACATTGCGCTGCCTGCATCAACTCGGCCTTATCAACGACAACCCCCCTGATTCACTGAAACAGAACAAACCGCCTCAAGTATCGGTTGTAATGCCGGTCATGCATGAAGCACCCTCAATAAACAGGGCAATAGACAACGTGAAGTCAATTTTTTGTGGCTCGCAGTCCACCCCAGGCACAGGTGCAGAAATCATAGTTGTTGACGGTGACCCGGAAAACAGCACCATAAATGCGGTAGCCAGCCATGATGTAAAGAAAATTCAATCGCCACCAGGAAGGGCAGTGCAAATGAATCACGGTGCTGCCGCAGCATCGGGTGACTGTCTTTTGTTTCTTCATGCTGATACTGCATTGCCTCAGGATGCCGGGCAGCATATTGCCAATGCTCTTGGGGACAGCAGGGTTTCCGGAGGTGCATTTGATCTTGCCATTGACTCGCCCCGGCCTGTTTTCAGGATGATCGAAAAATCAGCAAGCATCCGATCCCGCCTGACACGCATACCCTATGGCGATCAGGCAATCTTTATAAAGCGGGCCGTTTTTAACGAGCTTGGCGGCTTTAAAGATATTCCCATAATGGAGGATGTTGAATTGATGCAGCGGATGAAACGCCAGAAACACCGCATCAAATTTATTGCCGCCCCTGTCCGCACCTCTGCCCGGCGATGGGATCAAGAGGGAGCGTTGTATTGCTCTGTACGCAATACCTGCCTGATAACGCTGTATTATCTGGGCGTATCTCCTGAAAAATTAAAGCAATATTCTCTGGACAGCAAAAAATAATTTGCCTTGCACCAGTGCGATCTCAGGGTTTCACTCCATTACTTCTCGTTACTGAATAATCCTTCAAATTCAATTCTATGTGGGTGACGCTTGCAACTTATTGCCAGCGTGCGAAGCATAAGAGGTTTCGATGGGTTTTCATTTCCCGTTTTTCTCGTTCCCAGGCTCTGCCTGGGAACGAGAAGTGAAAAACAACCAATCCAATCAGGCGTATACAATAAGGCCAGCATCAATTCAGCCCCGCAGGACTGGTATATTTCACCCCTTTGGGGCTGGATTGTTTAATAAGCAGGTTGTGTCACAAAAATCCGAAATCTACCTGAAACCTGAAAAACAACATCAAAATATTTGTCAAAAAATATTATAAAAATATTTGCAAAATAATTAAAAATATTATAGACTACTTTTTATTCGTTAAAAATATAGATATAAAATAGTAGTCATACATATTTAATAATTTGGCAAAACCAGATTTTGGCAAGCTATATTCCATAAGTATGGCAAATAATCAGCAATGCTTTATGCATAAACCTGAAAGCGTCATAATAATTAGGGCTTTTTTTCGGGCCAACTATTTAACATGTTTTTTGATTACTCATTACTTAGCACCACCTACCATTTACTTAAAGGAGAAAGTCTCATGATAAAAACACAATTTTTTGCTCTTGTTGTGTCCCTTTCTTTTCTTATTGCTGCTCCCCTCCAGGCAGAAACCTGGGATACCATGTGTGAAAAGGATTTCCCGCCATACAACTTCATTGATGAAAACGGTAATAAAACCGGTCTTGATACTGAAATTGTAAAGGCGGTCATGAAACAGATCAAAATTGAACTGACCATTAAAAATGCACCCTGGAAACGCGTTGTCAGCTATGTGGACAACAACAAAGTAAGTTTTGCCTACCAGTTTATGGGTAAACCAGAGCGATTCGAAAAGTACTGGATGATAGGACCGATACGCAACGGTAAAACTTATCTGGCGGTTTTGAAGGATTCTCCTATCAAGGATTTTAATTCCCTGGATGACCTGAAAGGCAATTCCATTGGATGTGTTAGTGGTTATGCATACTCACCTGAATTTGACAAAAGCACTTCCTTAAAAAAAGATACATGCAAAAACAATATTTTGCTCATAAAAAAACTGGTGGCTAAAAGAGTTGATGTAATAATCATTGATTTGAACAACCTGAGCTACCTTTCAAAAAAACAGGGTGTATACGATCAAATCCGCATTTTGCCTAAACTTATAAGAGAAGTCCCCCGCTATGTTGCTTTTCCAAAACAGCAAAAGGAAAAATCAGAAATTTTTAAGAAAGGACTCGAGGAAATAAAAGCAAATGGAACCTATGACAAAATCCTGAAAAATTGGCAATAACAGCCATGCTTCAATAAAAGTGCTGAACATAATAAGCCTGGAGATGAAAATGAAATATCTACTGAGAACCGTCTTTCTTGTGCTGATAACAACCATGGCACTTGCAAATTCAGCAGAAAAACCCCTTACAGTCGGGTTTCTGACAGGAACAGGCAATCTGGGGGATCAGGGGTTCATCGACATGGCCTATGCAGGCTTAATTAAGGCTCAGCAAAAATACGGGATACGGCTGGTGCTTGAGTAGACCAGGGATCAGCAATATGAGGAGGCATTGAAGCGGCTGATTGAACAAACGCCCGATATAATTATCATAAGCGCATGGGAAAGGATAGAAGTAGTTCGTAATTATGCAATACTTTATCCTGAAATTTACTTTATACTCAACGACAAACCATTAACCGGGCTGCCCAATGTTATTTCTACAGTTTATGGTCAGCACGAAGGTTCTTTTTTAGTGGGTGCGCTTGCGGGCTGGATGACCAAAACCAAAAAAGTTGCCTTTATCGGAGGCGTGGACACAAAGGTCATCCATGCCTTCCGCATTGGTTTTCGGGAGGGTGTGCATTATGCCGACCCAAAGGTTGAGGTGGCGGAGGCGTATGTATCCAGGGGCAGGGATTTCAGCGGGTTCCAGAATCCTGCTGAAGGGCATCGCCTGGCCCTGGAACAATATAAAAATGGTGTGGACATTATTTACGCTGCCGCAGGCCTGTCAGGTAACGGTGTGATTCTGGCGGCACAGCAGGAAAAGAAGTTTGTTATTGGCGTGGATACAAATCAGGATCATCTGGCAAAGGGTTTTGTTTTGACAAGCATGGTGAAGCGGCTTGATCACGCAATTTTTCAGGAAATCTCCAATATTATTAAAGGGTCTGTCAAGGCGGGTGTTCATTTCTATGGCCTGAAACAAGGCGGCATAAGCCTGACACCAATGAAGCATACAAAGCATTTGGTCCCAGGCCAGATATTACAAAGCATCAAAGAAACTGAAGCTAAAATTATTACTGGCGAGATCAAGGTTACAAACTTTCTTTATGAACGGTGATATACATGAATTTTTTCAGGAACACGCGTTTTAAAACAATCCTTGGCACTCTGTTGATTTTAGGTACGCTGTTATCGTCAACCGGGTATCTGCTCATTGTTCACCAACGGTATCAATTGTTACAGGAACTCAAGGCCCAGGGAGATTTTCTGGTTACTCTGCTGGCCAAAACCAGTGCTTCACCTATCAAAGGATTCAGCTATTTTCTTTTGCAGGAGTCTGTATTTTCAGTGGAGCAATTTCCCGGAGTTGCTTTTTGCGAAATCTATAATTCCACAGGGCAGACCCTGGTTAAATCTGATTTCACCCTTGACGGACAACATTATACCAAAAAAAGCCGCATGACCGGCGAAAACATTTTAACTATTGAAAAACCAATTATCTATCAGGGTGAGACAGTAGGCAAAGCAGAGATTGGGTTTTTCCTGAACAATATTGAGTATGAGATTAAAAAGAAAATATATATTCTGGCTGTATCATTATTAGTTATTTCAGCAGGGGTGGCGTTTGTTCTCTACCTGTTGCTGTCCTATTATTTTGTTTCCCCCATGATTGATCTTTCCCAGGCAGCCCGCATATTGGCCAGGGGAGAATTCATCACAACCGATATTGGAATGCGTGATGATGAAGTTGGAGTACTGGGAGAATCCTTCAACTTCATGAGCGAAAACATGAAACACCTTTCCAGAAAACAGGAGGAATACGCCCAGGCTCTTGAACACAGGATCGAAGAAAAAGCAAAGGATCTGGCTAATTCACAAAACCAGACTGTTAAATTAAACAAATACATAATGCAAAGCACCAGATATGCAAAAATGATCCAGAGATCAATAATGCCCTCAATAGATATTTTCAAAACCAATGTCCCGGATAGTTTTGCCATCTGGATACCCAGGGATACCGCTGGCGGCGATATTGTCTATGCAGACTTCACTAAAACCGGTATAGTCCTCGCCGTTGTCGATTGCACAGGGCACGGGGCTACAGGAGCATTCCTGTCCATAATTGCTTCTTCGGGCATAAGAAAAATTGTCTCTGATGAGGGATGCTGCAACCCGGCAGAGATTCTAAAACGCTTAAACCACTATGTAAAAAAGTCGCTCCAGCAGGATAAGACAGCAACATCTTCTGATGATGGTATGGATGTTGCCGTGTGCTATTTTAGCAAAAACGATCAGGTCGTGACATTTGCCGGCGCAAGGCAGCCTCTGTTTATGATTGATAATGCAGAGTTAAAAGTTATAAACGGCGACAGACAAAGCATTGGATACAGGAACTCTGAACTGGATTATAATTACACAAACCACAAAATAAATCTAAAAAAAGAAATGTGCTTTTACTTATCCACAAATGGGTTTGCAAATCAGCTTGGTGGAGAAGACAATCGCATGTTCGGCAAAAAAAGACTAAAACAGATACTTCTTGAAAACCATGACAGACCATACGATCTCCAGCGACTGGAGTTGATGCGCGCATTTTATGCCCACAAAGGCGATAACGACCACCTCGATGATGTAACCCTGATTGGCTGGAGCCTTTCAAAATATAAACAAACCGTTATTTTAGTTGCATCAATAGCCTTTACGGATCCAGATTCTGACAATAAATCTAAAATACTTGAGCCCTACATAAACAGCATAACCATGGATATTAAAAATAATGGCGGATATATAAACAAAAATATTGATGATTCTATCTTGATCTTTTTTCCAAATAAAGCAGATGCATCAGTAAATACTTCCATAATGATGCATCAAAGGTTACGGGAGCTACAGGCTGACAATGCAGATCTGGCAAATCATATTGCAGGCATAAACACCGGAATATATACCTGCACACTTGCTGTCAGATCATTTGAAGAGCTTGAAAAAGTGAGCAAAAGAGATATTGCCAATGAAGTACAGCTAACAACCCTGCTCTCAAGATTAAATATAAAATTGGGCACCAGGGCGCTGATCTGTGACACCACATTCAGCAGGTTGAAGCAAATAGAAAACTACAACTACCGTTTTATCGGTAGAGTCAGGGTGCTGAAAAAAAGAGAAGATCTGGCTGTTTTTGAAATTTTTGACCCTGACTTAAGTGATGTAAAAATAAAAAAACAAAAAAGCCTGGAGGAATATGACCGGGGCATTTTCTACTATAATACCAAAAACTTTTACCGCGCCGCTGGCTCCTTCCGGCTGGTAGTTGATCTTAATCCCCATGATATAGTTTCTACAATGTATCTGGAGCGTTCAGAATACTTCCTGCATAATGAATCTCCTCCTGACTGGGAATTTATTGAGGTACTCAGCTATTAAAAACCCTGACCAATAGCCCCCCCCTATCAAACCACTCTTTTTTTCTCCTGAAAAATTAAAGGAGAGAAAACTGCACTTAAGATGATTCTTGACCAGAAACTGTAATTAATGTTATAATTTCAAT
>JAOZSB010000527.1 GCA_029939895.1 Desulfobacterales bacterium | reverse complement strand
ATGATTTTTATATCTTGATCTAAACAATGCTTTTTTTTCATTTAGTGAGCATCTCACTTGGCCATTCCCCCTTGGGAATCCATAATTATTATTTGATGATCTTTTTTTTATTGACTTGCATCCATTTATTTTATATTCGTTCGTGTCCGAATGATATTTCAAAGTGTTTTCATGGGCATTTCCGAAGTTTGTAAAATAAAATGAAAGAAATGACATGCCAAAGCCAGAAAAAGGATTACCTGTTTGCACGACTTTCCGCCTTGGGAAAGCGTTTCAAAGGGCACATTCTATTTTTAAAGCCAGGCTTAAACCATATGGTTTAACCAATGTGCAGTACGTTGTTCTGGAGGGCCTTTGGTTCAAAGCAGGCGTTACGGCAGCAGAGCTTGGCAAGGCTCTGATCCTTGACAAAGCCACGCTGTCTGTTGTTTTGGAAAGAATGGACGATGCCGGGTGGATAGAAAAGTCACCTGATCCCGATGACGGCAGAATCCAAAGAATATTCCTGACCAAAAAAGCTCTGGATTTGAAAGATGAGCTTGTTGAACAGCGTACAAAAGCAAACCAGGAATTAACAGGCGAGTTAAGACCCGAAGAAGCAATGCTTTTAAACCGTTTTTTGTGGGATTTACTATAGATTTTCAATAAAAACGTGTTGGTTCGTACTCAAATTAAATTGCCTGGTGGAATAAAAAAAAGATTAAGTCCATAAAAAGCAACTCAAAGATCAAGAATTCATCGACAGGCTTATCAGGAACTGCCTGCCATTACTTTAATTTATTTTTGAAAAAGGAGTTCTATTATGAAGAAAGCAGCGCTTGTTATTCTGTGTGTATTGTTTGCGTCAATGGCATTTGCAGGTTCCTTTGATGATATTAACTGGATGACAGAGGACTACCCGCCCTACAATTACGAGGAAGGCGGAGTTAAAAAAGGAATTGCAATTGATCTTCTGCTTGAAGTATTTAAAAAGATTGGGCTGAACAAAGGTTCAGATGCCATCAAAATCGGCCCCTGGAACCGAGGTGTACAGGCTGTATCAACTCGCCCGAACACATGCCTTTTTGCAACAACCCTGACCGCTGAGCGGCGGGACAAACTGGGCTGGAAGTTTGCCTTGGCAATCCCGCAGTTAATTACAGATGGAACAGGAAACCACCTGATTGCAAAAAAAAGTGCTAACATTAAATTTGCTTCCAAAGATGATATTGCAACATATCTAAAGAAAGTCGGTGTTGTTCGCGGCGATGTAGGCGAAGGCCTTGTAACTGGAAGCGGTTTGCCCGAAAAAAATATTGATCAGGCAGCAAACCCAAACAGCCTGGTAAAAAAACTCAGCATGGGCCGTATTGATGTTATTTCATACGGATATGCAACCGTAGTTACTAAAATGAAAGAGCTAGGCATTGACCCCAATGACTATGAAATAGTTTACACCTTTCCGCCGGCACCCATGGGTTATGCATTCCATAAGGATGTTGATCCTGCATTACTGGCAACATTTCAAAAAGCGCTTGATGAATTAATATCTATCGGAGCAGCAGAAAAAATCAAAGCAAGGTATGCAAAAAAATAGCACTTCCAAATAAAATTATGCACGTTGTGCAAGTTCTCATAGAACCCACAGCGTGCATAATAACCTTTTGCAGCAGACAGTATTTAAAATCAAAAAACAGTTTATCATAATTTTTTTTGCTTATTTCAAAACCCAACCCCTGGAATAAACAAAAATTTAAACTTCTTTAAAGCATTAAGCATATCAGGAGCAGTTATGAAAACCATAATAAGAGCTTTTTTACCTGTGTGTTTTCTATTTTCCCTTACTGCTCTGGCTTCTGCATCTGATCGCCAGCAAATTACCGGTATTCGTGTCGCAAATTATCCCCATCAGTATTATCAAACTAAATCCGGCAATTGGACCGGACTGGACGTTAAACTTGCAAGAACACTTATAAAAGAGGCTGATTTCAAGTATGATTTTTATGAATATCCAAGATCACGTGCATTAAATTGTATTATAAAAGGGAAACTGCATCTAATGACAAGCCTTTCAAGGACACCAGAGCGATCAACATACATGTACTGGATTGGCCCGGAACGGGTTTCTCAAATGATTCTGGTGGTAAACCAAAGAACTTTCTATTGAAAGGATTTTTCGCTTATTGCGCAGCCAAACCGCATAGGCAGATCAAATAAAAATGCTTCCTTAAAACAAACTTCCGGTTTGTCAGGAGCTTTTTCGCTTATTTCATAATCAAATCATATTGTCGCATCTAATTTTTTTAGCAAGCTGCAAATATGCGGGTTGCTAATTATCCACCTCAGTATTTTGAGGCTGAATCTGACGACTGGGCAGGCTGGACATTGAACCATAAGAACGCCTGCTGAAAATATTACATAGGAATATTTTTTATCAGGTACACAAATTCGATGAATTACGGACGTGCCTGAAAAAAAAATAGGATGCGCATTCAAGATCAAGGCGTAAAAAACAACAGTACCGCAGGCGTACTCAGTTGTA
>JAOZSB010000526.1 GCA_029939895.1 Desulfobacterales bacterium | reverse complement strand
AAGCAATCAAACTTCTTTATTTCGCCTTTATCAAATAGATGGTCCAGGGTGGGGTATCCATATGCAGCATGTGTTATTACGCATTTGTTTTTAATATCCTGGATGCCTGTAATAGTAGAATCTTTTTTAGTAATAAAATGGTCAGCCGATTCAACAACAGGGTCAGTCCAGTAATATTCTTCCGGATTATCAACCCAGTCCATGGCTTTGGGGCGGGCATGTACATCTCCAGTTTTCATGAACTTTGCGATACTTGTGCCTGGCAGCGGTTTAAACTTGACATTATAACCCAGTGCCTTGCCTGCCTGGGAAAAGATGTCTACCATAATGCCCTTGTAAGATCCGTCGGTATTTTCAATTACATAGGGTGGCCAGCCTCCGCCATCTTTGAATGACAGCACAATATCCTTGCTGGAATCCTTAAAATATTTTTCAGATATTTTATCCAGTGATTCCTTTCTGATTTCTTCAACCGCATTCCATACTAACTTTGCTAAATGCGGGTCCTTTTCAACAAACTGGTGACTCAGCATAAGGTAGTAAGCTTTTGAGACAAGGGGGTCTTTGACCTTTACAATATCTGTGAATTCCTTTTGCATTAAATAGTAGTCCCCGGCAAGTTGAAGTGCTGCTGCTCCTTCGACTCGTCCATACGTAAGCATCATAAAGTTCTCATGGGTTGTTGCTGCCTCAGAAACCTTTGCACCCCATTTGGTCAAGTCGCTGACGATAGAATATCCCAGGGGGGCTGCGATGCCAAGGCGCAGGCCAGTAAATTTTTTCTTTTCAAAATCCCATGTTAAAGAACTGCCCTTAATTTTATATAAAGCATAGGCAATTGTAGTAATCCGTTTTTCAGGATCAGTAATGCCATTTTTCGTAGGGTAGACACCTAATTTCATTCGCTTTGCTTTGAAGCTGGCATTAAAAATTCCATCAACTTTACCGTTTTTAAGATCATGTTTGCAGCGGTTCCAGGGCATTCTTTTCATTACTACTTTGACATCTAATTTACTTTCCAGCATTTTGAGCAGCTCAACAGAAACACCGGGTTTTTTCCAGTGTACCTGCAAGCCGTTACCAATATAATATGGAAAGTTATTTTTGTCTTCAAAGGCAAAGGTGACTTTTTGTCCAGCATTTAACGGGCTTGAAAGGAGAAGTAAAACAAACAGAAATATCGCAGTCGAAAGAGAATACATGGTTTTGTTCATTTTTATTTCCTGAGTTATATAGGGTTAATAAAAAATAATGGTCTGGATAAGTCATTTTCAGCCAGTTTTTAAAAAAAGATCTCAATTGATTTTGAATGGTTGTCTTGAAACAGGCTCTCATGGGTTGGACTATTTTTTTTTGAAATAAAGCAAAGCATATTTATCCCCAGAGTAATAAGTATCGTTGAGACCAATTGAATTTATTAAAAAACAGGCTCCAAAGGCAAACATAAAAATATATATAAATAATTCTATTTAAATTATTATTTGAGGGGCATTTTGTCAAGGTATTTTCAAATTCATTTTTTCAACTTTTTACTCTGTTTTGGCAAAACAGATATTTACACAAAAATTTTTTAAAAAATATTTGTATTCAAATTGATTTTGTGTTAAAAAACTATCGCAATTTAATGAATTTTTATTTGGTCAATAGTGCCCGGTTAAAGACTTTTTTCTGGGCCTATGCGTTGCCGTGCGCTGGTTTTAAGTGCGCTGTACTTATTGTTGATTTCAAATCAACCCCAAATTGCTTGCCTGTAAGTCTTTGATTTAATTGCAAATGGCCGAAGTTTTTTTCACTACTCTCTATCACATGAAAACACGTTTACCGGGGGAAAGTTATGACTATCACGAAAAAACTGATCATTGGTTTCGGAATCGCCGTTTTAACAGCAGCTCTGATTGGCAGTATTGGATTTTTAAGCATCTCTGGTCAGGTAAAGGCAATGAACGTGGTTATGGATGGTGACATACCTTTCATATCCGAAGTCAACGAGCTCAAGATAGAGGCGCTGATGCACAGACGTTTTGAGAAAGACTTTCTTCTCAATATTGGCAAGCCAGACAAGCAGAAAGGTTATCTGGCAAAATTTAAAAAATCTTCTGCCAGGGTAAAGGAAATTTTTACTTTGATTGAACAGGCAGCTCCCAATTATGAATCACGGGAATCAGAGCTGATTGCTTCTGTGAAAACAGCGCGGGTTGGTTACCAGAAGTACTATGACGGACTCAAAGGGGTTGCTGGCAAAGTCCTTGGTGATCCATCAATCACTCCCCAGGAAGGGAACAAGCTCGTAAAGCCCTTTAAAAACAACATCTATGAATTTGAGAACAACGTAAATACTTTGTTGAAAGTCTCTGATGAGATAATGAAAGCAAAGGCCATAAGGTCAGCAAAGACAGGAAAATCTACAGTTGCTTTAATTGTTACAGTCCTGATTCTGGGCATTGCAGTTACTTCTGTTTTTGGTTATTTTATTACCACGGGTATTAAAAATGGTCTTGCCTTGCTCACCACCCACATGGGCGAAGTTG
>JAOZSB010000014.1 GCA_029939895.1 Desulfobacterales bacterium | reverse complement strand
GAAGGCAAGTAACAATTTTTTCATTTTTTTCTCCAGGTAATTTGATTTTTTAAAATTGCTTTCAGGCTTAGTTTATTCGTGTATTCTGGTTATGAAATAAACAAAATAGTTTTCCAGTGGATTTAAGATTTCAAAATTTTTAAAAATTCAAAATTGTATCCATGTGGTTCATGAACAAAAGAAGTCAATATCTCTTGTGGGAAAATATTTTTTGTGAGTTATTATGCTAACTCTAATACCCGTAATCAGGCCAGAAATCAAGCAGTAAATACAAAAGGGCATGGTTGTTAAACCATGCCCTTTTGAAAGCTGATATACAATACTCAGTACTTAGTTTTAAACACAGGATTAAGCGTCTAAAAACAGCACCCTTCTACCTTACTAGCAATTCTTCAATTATCGACTTTTTCCCTAAGCTCTTTGCCGGGTTTGAAGAATGGCAACCGCTTTGGCGGAACTACAATTTGTTCGCCAGTTTTTGGGTTGCGACCTGTATACTCCATGTATTCTTTTGCAGCCATGCTTCCAAAGCCTCTTATTTCAACTCTTTCGCCAGTTGCCAGGGAATCTGTTATAGAGTTGAAAAAAATATTTACCGCCTTTTCCGCATCTTTACGTGAAAGCTGTGTTTTATCCTTTAATGTATTTATTAGGTCAGATCTGTTCATTACCTACTCCCAAGTGAAGAAAAAGTTATTAAAAATACCTTATGAGAAATGTTGATAATATATAATGATTTTTCAGGTGACCTGTCAAGGTCTTTTTTGAGACAACAAACTAATTTTTAATGGAATACTACTCGGTTTGAGGAGTGGTTTTATCTACTGGATTTTATCCTTCAAGACTGTTTTTACTGATTTTTTTGGGAGTGGTTATTGCGTTACTTTCATGTTTTTTATTTGCATTTTCATCAACATAATTATTTTTTTCAGGAGCAATATTTTTTTTTGTGGTTTTCTCATTTTCGCTTGCTAAAATATCTATTTCTTCTGGCAAAATGCTTTCTTTATCACTGTTTTTACTAATATTTTCATGGAAATCTATGTCGTCTCCCCTATGATTCTCATCGTTTTCTCTGTTAGAAGTGAGATTCCCTAGTGACATATTTATATTGTCAGGGTCACCTTCCATTTTATCATTCATAATGACAGAATTATTTTGAGTTTCTTTATCTTCTAAATCATTTTTAATTTGGTTTTCAATGGAATTTGGTTCAGAAGTCCCATCGGGCACATCGTTTTTATCTTTAATATCCACTATACTTATTTGAGCATCCTCTAGTTCTATAGGGCCATTGTCTATGTTTTCAGGGGATTCTTCGTCAAATAGAGTATCAATGCTTTTTTGGGCAAATTCTTCAATTTCGCTTATGGATGGTAAATCTTTCAGGCCCATCAGGCCGAAGATTTCCAGGAACTTTTTAGTGGTTGCATAAATCATGGGGCGGCCTGGAATCTCTTTTCTCCCCAGCACCCTAATAATTTTTTTCTCCAGAAGCATCCTGAGAACCCCGCCGGAATCGACTCCCCTGATATGCTCTATATCGCTTCTTATCAAGGGTTGCTTATATGCAATGATAGCCAGGGTTTCAAGTGCTGCCTTGCTAAGGCGAAATGGTGTTCGTTCAATAAGTCGTTGAATCCACTCTTTGTGCTGGGGTCTTGTCCTGAACTGGAAGCCACCAGCCACTTCCATAAGGAAAAAGCCACCATTTTTTTGGTCGTACTCATCCATCAGGGCTGTTAGTGCATCCTTGATATCTTTTGTTTCAGCAAGGGGCAGCACTTTTTTAAACCTGTCTAACGTCAAAGGTTCACCTGCAACAAACAGGAGGCTTTCGAGTATGCTTTTAAGGTCTTCCATTTTAGATGATTCAAATATCCTAAAAAATTTATTAGTATGTAGTGTATACCCAAGTGTACTACAAATTTCAATCTAAGCAAATGTTAAATATAAAACACACGGATTAAACCTGTTTGTTTATGCTGGGCGACCATTATCAAGCTTATCTTTACCATCTCAAGTATTGCAAGAAAAGTTACAATAAGCATACTCTTTACAGGCCTTTCCATTACAAGCTCCTCAAAGGTAATTGAGCCTTTTTCCTCAAGGATTTCTGCAATTTCATTGATTCTGTCACGGACTGAAATTTTTTCTGAAGAAAATTCAATTCTGTCCTCTGGTGCTGCATTTGCAAGTATTTTTTGAAAAGATTCAATCAGCTCAAACAATCCAATTTCTATGATTTCATCGTCATCTGATTGTGCATATTTTTTAATATCCGGCTTTCGGGCGAATAGGTCCTCGCCCAGCAGCTCCCGTTCTGCAAGACTTTCGGCTGCTGATTTTATCTTCATGTATTCCAGGAGAGGCTTGGTTATTTCGTCTCTGGGATCTTCTTCATCGTCATCGTCACCGTGGGAGGGGATCAGCATCCGTGATTTTACATAGGTAAGGCTTGCAGCCATCACCAGAAACTCACCTGCAAGGTCTACATTTAAGGCCTTCATCATTTCAATATATTCCAGATACTGATCCGTAACAATGGCTATGGGAATGTCGTATATGTTCACCTCATTTTTTTTAATCAGGTGAAGCAGCAAGTCCATTGGCCCTTCGAATATATCAGTAATATTGACCTTGTAATTATCTGCGACCATAATGCCTACTTCATATTGTTTTAATAAAAAAACAGTTTACGGCTTTTTAACTCATTTTAATAGCGTCTCTAACCTGCTCCATGGTTGCAACTGCGGTTTTTCTTGCCTTTGCATTGCCTGCTTCAACTATTTCATCAACCTTGTCTGGGTTTTCTTCAAAAAACTTTCTTTTTTCCTGCACAGGGGCCAGTGCTTGAATTAGCTTTTCAGCCATCTCTTTTTTGCAATCCACACACCCGATTCCAGCCTTCCTGCATTCCTCATTTATTGTATCGACCCTGTCTTTAGCATTATAAATTTTATGGAATGAAAAAACATTGCAAACATCAGGGTCACCTGGATCATTTTTTCTTTGTCTTTGTGGATCAGTAACCATGGTAGAGACTTTTTTGCGAATGCCCTCTGGTGATTCAGAAAGAGAAATCGTGTTGCCGTAACTTTTGCTCATCTTTCTGTTGTCTAAGCCCAGTAGTTTGGGGGTTTGCGTTAGAATAGCCTCTGGCTCTGGAAATACATTTGTATAAAGGTAGTTAAAACGCCTGGCGATTTCTCTTGTTATCTCAACGTGGGGAACCTGGTCAACACCGACCGGAACTCCATTGGCCTTGTACATAATAATGTCAGCCGCCTGTAACACGGGATATCCCAGGAAACCAAAGGTCGAAAGATCCTTATTTTCAAGTTGAATAATCTGATCCTTATAAGTAGGATTTCGCTCCAGCCAGGGAACCGGTGTCAACATTGTCAGAATAAGGAAGAGTTCTGCATGTTCCTTTATGCTTGACTGAACAAAAAGAGTTGAATCATCAGGGTCAAGTCCGACGCTTAGCCAATCTATTACCATCTCCTTTGAACTGGCCTTTATTGCAGACGGATCTTCGTAATCGCTCGTAAGGGCGTGCCAGTCGGCAACAAAGAAAAAACAATCATACTCATCCTGCATTTTTACCCAGTTTGCCAATGCACCGTGAAAATTTCCCAAATGGAGTGCCCCAGTCGGCCTCATCCCGCTCAATATTCTCTTTTTCCCACTCATTTGTTTCTGCTACCTTTCGCTTATTGAATTTTTGTATTTCAAGTAGTTAACTTTTTAAGCCTTAAAAACTTTATCACATTGGAAATAATGCGGCTAAACAAGGTTTAACCTTAATACTTATTAAATAATAATGCAGTTTTGCCTTTTGTCCCTATCATGGCATATAAATTTTAAAAAAAGGAACCATTCTCCTGTTTGAGACGGGTTTTAAAATTTAATCATTTTGGTTAATTGAAGTGTTTCAGGAGAAAAGTTACCCGGCTCAATAAATTTTTAACTAACAGTAAAATTTTTTGTTTTTTTAGTGTTCAAAAATGTAATCCCGAAAAAAGATTGATAAGAGGGTTGATCGTGAACTTGAAAAATGGGTCTATCACTCCGGTTGCAATTAGTCCGAAGACAATGAATATACCATATCGTTCAATGCTCATGTATGAATTTTTAAGATCTGGGGGCAGAAGCTCCCCTACAATTCTGCTGCCGTCTAAGGGCGGAACCGGGATCAGGTTGAATACTAAAAGTATTATGTTAATTCTCAAGAAAATTTCTAAGAAGTTATATAATGCCACCATAGAGAATAATTCTCCATGACCATAGAAAAAAGCTACTCCCCTGATGATCAGTCCGGCAAGAAGGGCAAGGGCAGCGTTAGCAGCCACGCCAGCAGCAGATACTATTATTATGGCTTTTTTTGAATGGTTCAAATTATGATAATTTACAGGTACTGGTTTTGCGTAACCAAAAATAATAGGCGAATTGGTTAGCGCAAGAATAGCCGGAAGGACTATCGAACCAAAAGGATCAATATGTTTTACCGGGTTAAGGGTTAGTCTGCCTTCGTTTTTTGCTGTTGGATCACCCTGAAGATATGCAGCTAAACCGTGCGCCACCTCGTGGAAAGTGACTGCGATCAGCAGGGTCACAATCTTAAAAACAACCATACCTATTTCAAAATTATTTAGCATATCTTTTTGCGTATTCGATTTCTTGTTTTAATGTTGAAAGGTTTCCATTGAGCTTTTCCATGAGAATCGCATCAAGTATTTCCTTATATTTCGGCCCTGGCTGCAATCCCATTTTTTTAAGATCATTCCCGCGTAACTGAGGCTTGACATATCTTAGCCTGGTAATAAATTTCGATATCATGCGCCTTGTGGAATCGTTTCCGCCAACTGCCATCATGTACAAAATGGTCTCTGTTTTGAAACTTGAAAGGCTTTTGTAAATTGTGCTATTGCTGGCATTGCTTGATCTTACCAGCCATGCCAGTTTTTTGTCAGCGCTGAATCGTTCTTCCAGTATTATTTTTGCATATTTGGGGGCGATCTCAAATCTTTTCAGCACACTTTCCAATGTGTTTTCCATGGATTGCCGTGTCAATACCATAAAATAAACGATCCATTTTATATATGAGTTTTCCAGAAAAAGCAAATCAAACCATGACAGGGCTTTTCTCACCGCTTCCAGGGATTCTACAAGGCTTTTATCTAAGAAAATATCTTCATGGATTTCAACTAATAAATTGAAGTCATTCATCCGTTTTATTGCAGGTATTGGGTTTTCCTCTTCAAGAATAAGTTTTAATTCTGCAAACACCCGTCTCCCGCTAAGTCTCTTGAAAAAATCCATTTTAACTGAGTTTTCAATGAGCTTTTTTGTGAGCTTGCCGATTGTGAATCCGAACCTTTGCTCAAACCGGATTGCCCTGAATACACGGGTAGGGTCTTCCACAAAGCTCAGGTTGTGCAGAACCCGTATGGCCTTTTCCTTAATATCTTTTTGAGCAGTAAAAAAATCTATCAATGTCCCAAAATCTTCACCCGCCAGTTTAATAGCAAGGGTGTTAACGGTAAAATCTCTTCTGAACAGGTCAAGTTTTACAGAACTCATCTCAACAGTGGGCAGGGCGGCTGGAAATTTGTAATACTCCAGCCTGGCCGATGCTACGTCGATCTTAAAGCCATCCTGGAAAATCACTACAGCAGTGCCGAATTTCTCATGTGTGTTGACGCGTCCCTTAATTTTATTGCAAAAAGCCTTGGCAAAGACAATGCCTTCTCCTTCAACCACAATGTCAATATCTTCATTATGGCGAAAAAGAAAAAGATCCCGGACAAATCCGCCTATGACATATGAATTCATTTTGGTTTCAGCCGAGGTTTCCCGGATGATGGCAAGTATCTTGAGAATTTTGTTTGACAGTCTTTCATTCATAAAGCGGGTTATGTTCCGGGTCTTTGCACCGGCTGTCTGGAGAAGAGGCTCTTTTGTAAGTTCCCCGTTCTTTCTGGAACTTAATACCATAGCTTTTAACAGATCTGTGCGGGTAATAACGCCTATCACTTCTTCATTTTCAACAACTGGTAGAACACGCTGGTTATTCTCAAATATTTTGTCCTGAATTTCTAAAAGATCAGCTTCCGGTCCCACGGTTGCCATTTCCGTTGTCATATATTCTATTACAGGAATTTCATCAAGATGGTGATAGGTTGCTTTTTCAATTACCTGCCTGGAAATAAATCCGTAAAGCCCCATGAACTCATCGGTCACGAGCAGGGCGTTGATATTATAGCGAGTAAGGACGTTTTTAGCTTCTTTTATGGTAAGATCTGCATCAATCCGAATGGGTGGCGAGGACATCAGGTCCCTGGCCTGTCGGTTTGATCTGATTTTTTTGTGTAAAAGCTCTATGACAGAGCTTTCAACCTCAGCCAGAGGCTTATTTTTGACCGATGCTGCTGCAGCAAAGGTGTGCCCGCCACCGCCAAGGGGTTTAACTATGGCGCTTACATCAACTTCCGGGATCCTGCTCCTTGCAACAACATAGACAGTGTTTTCCATTCCGGCTATGGCAACGATGACGTTAATGTTTTCCATCTTGACCATTTTGTGGACGAGAAAAGCCATGTCCGGCACATATTCGTCAGTTGAAATGGTGGAGATGCAGACATCAACACCATTGAAATTGTATTCTCTGCCTTCTTGTATTAAGTCGTTAAGAACCGATACCTGCCTTGGGGTCATTTCCCTGGAGAGCATATTTGAAATAATATTTAAATCTGCGCCCTTGGCAAGAAACCAGGCTGCAGCTTTAAAGTCGGCTGGAGTAGTGGAGCTGAAGGTGAAAGAACCAGTGTCTTCAAAAAGCCCCAGACACATTACCGTTGACTCATCAGGCGTGAGGCTGATCTTTTTTTCCTTTAACAGATTTACAAGAAGGGTAATGGTTGCGCCAGTGTTTCGGGAGTATTCCCTGTGGCCTATAATGTCTCCGGTCATCACAGGATGGTGGTCGTATATGTGAATTTCAATGCCAGGGTTTTCAAGAGCCTCAGCAAGCCTTCCGATCCTTCCGGGTTGCCGGGTATCAACCAGAACAAGTTTTTTTATCTTTTTGATGTCTATGTCTTCAACGTCTGCGAGGTTGAAAAGATAGACCACGGTCTGTATAAAGAAGTCCCTTAAAGACTTTTCCCGGCTCACTGGAAAAACAATCAGGGAGTCAGGATAAATTTTTTGTGCTGCAAGCAGTGATGCCAGTGCATCATAATCTGCGTTTACATGTGTGGTTATTACTGTCAGTCCCTTATTTTTCAAAGGTGCACCCTTTTCAATAATTATATTTTTTGGCAACTCAGATGTTAAACCATCATCAATGGTCATTCGAATTTAAAATCATAGATAATTCACAATATCAAAGCAAGTATAATATGATGGAAGAATAATTTGGTTGTTGATTTTTTTTTTTCATGATAGAATTTACACCTAATGATTGATTCTGCAACACAAAAACGAATTTTCGGGCCGATTCCTTCCAGGAGACTTGGCATGTCCCTGGGCGTTGACCTTATGCTGGCCAAGACTTGTTCCCTTGACTGCATATACTGCGAATGCGGACAAACCACCGACTTGACCCTTGAGAGAAAGGAGTACGTTGATGTCGCTGAAATAACCCATGAGCTTGATAGTTTTGTAGCACAATGGAAAGGCGGTCTCGACTGGATAACTTTTTCAGGGTTTGGCGAACCCACCCTCCACTCCAGAATAGATGAAATTATTGAACACATCAAAAATAAACATCCAGATAAAAAAATTGCTCTTTTGACCAATTCAACCCTTTTTACAGAAAAAGAAGTAAGGAAAAGCGTTTTAAATGTAGATTTGGTCTCAGCTTCTCTTGACGGTGCGACCGAAAGGAGCTTCGCAAAGATAAACAGGCCTCATCCTGCGCTGTCGCCAGATTCAATTATTGATGGACTGGTCTCCTTTCGTGGTGGATTTACCGGTGCTTTGATGTTGGAAATTTTTATCGTCCCTGGAATTAACGACACTTCGCAAGAGCTTGCAGTATTAAAAAAAGCAGCCGATCTTATCAGGCCTGACAGGTTTCAAATCAATACCCTTGACAGGCCAGGGACAGTTGATTGGGTTGTGCCAGCCTCGCATGATTGCCTGAAACGAGTTGAAGCAGCACTTGGTTCGCCATTAAGTATGGATGGTCGGTCAAGTATTGAAGGTACATCAGCAGGTTTAGCCGGAGAATCAAAGTGTTCAGGAGAAATACTGACAAGGGAAAAGGATGTGGGGGGAAGTGGGAAGATTTACGGTGATTTCATGCCACAAGTGCTTGAAGCATTAAAAAGAAGGCCTCTTTCTGCCGAAGATATTGCAAAAATATTTGGTTTTGATAAGAAAGAGGTTGAAACTCTTATGGAAAAACTGTTAAAGAAGAATATTATCGAAAAGAAAAGTGTAGGCAAAGAGGTCTTTTATACAAACTGCCATGGGCAGACCAGCTTATGAGTTTATTCACTGCCCACAACGAAATATGAAAGAATTGTAACATCTTAGTCTTTACTTTCATACAAATTTGGGTTTTGAATATAAATAGATGATAATTTTAACCAAACCGGAGGCATGATGAACGTTTATCTTTGGGAAGGCAAGAATAAGAACAATGTAAAGCAAAAGGGTGAGATGGAAGCTAAAAGCGAGGAGGCTGTCCGCGCAAACCTTATGCGAATGAAGATTACGCCGACCAAGGTTAAGATAAAACCAAAGGATATTTTTGAAAACGTAGCCTTTATGCAACCCAAAGTGGTAATTGCCGACATAATCCTTTTTGCCAGGCAGTTTTCTACGATGATTGACGCTGGTTTGCCCATTATACAATGTCTTGATATTCTTACCACCCAACAGGAAAACCCAACTTTTAAAAAGATGCTCAAGGCGATAAAAGAAAATGTTGAGGGTGGTGCCACTCTTGCCGAGGCTCTTGCGAAATACCCAGATCAATTTGATGAATTGTTTGTGAATATGGTAGCTGCTGGCGAGGCTGGTGGTATCCTTGACGGTATTCTCCAGAGACTTTCGGCTTATATGGAAAAGACTGCAAAGCTAAAGGCCAAGGTAAAGGGGGCGATGACTTACCCAGTCATAACAATGTGTATAGCAGTTGGGGTTGTTATTGTTCTGCTTGTGTTTGTTATTCCGGTTTTCGAGGAGATGTTTGCAGATTTCGGGGGTGAGCTACCAGGTCCAACCAAATTTTGTGTTGCAGCCAGCGACATGGTAAAAACCAGAATCCATTTTATATTAGGTGGAATAGGCCTTTTTGTGTACGCCTTTAGAAGGATCAATAAAACTGTAAAAGGCCGAATATTTTTTGACCGGGTATCGCTCAGGCTTCCGATTTTTGGAGATCTCTTAAGAAAAGTTGCTGTTGCAAAGTTTACAAGAACAATGGGAACAATGCTTTCAAGTGGTGTGGCTATACTTGATGCCCTTGACATTGTGGCAAAGACTGCTGGTAACAAGATTGTCGAAGCTGCAATATACAGTGTCAGGAGCGGAATATCAGAGGGCCGTACAATTGCTGATCCCCTTGCTGAAAGCGGTGTTTTTCCATCAATGGTATGCCAGATGATATCGGTTGGCGAGTCAACTGGTGCTTTGGACTCCATGCTCGGCAAAATTGCAGACTTTTACGATGAGGAAGTTGATCAGGCAGTCGAAAACCTCACATCCGCAATTGAGCCACTGATGATGGTTTTTATGGGAACTACCATCGGTGGCCTTGTTGTTGCCATGTATCTGCCCATATTTAAAATGGCCGGCGCAGTCTCCGGGTAACCGACAGGCACTTTAACCAATGAGTAGCATCGTAACTTATTACGAGAGTGAACTTTACACCAAGTTGAAATGGCTGATGCTGTTCAGACTCTTGTTCACTTCCCTGTTGCTGGGTTCCACCATAATTCTTCAAATGGGTGAGGCGCAATCAGTACTTGCTCTTCCTTTAGTCGCCCTCTATAGCCTTATTGCATCAATTTTTGTACTCTCGTTTGTATATGCTGTGCTGTTGCCTGTAATAACACGGGTAAAATTATTCGCCTATGTTCAGATCGGCGTGGATACTATTTTTGTCTCTCTAATAATTATTGTGACAGGCGGTTTTTCCAGTATTTTTACGTTTTTATATATAATGGTCATCATTTATGCCAGCATAATAATTTTTCAGAGGGCAAGCCTTGTAATGGCTGCCCTTTGCTCAATTCAGTATGGCGTGATGATCGATTTGGAATACTATGGCCTGCTAAAGCCCATAGGAATCAATCCAAACCTTTTAGCATTCAACTACGACTTCAGCTATATCCTTTATAAAATTTTGATCATAATGGTGGCATGCTTTGCAGTGGCTTTTTTGAGCGGGCTTCTGGCAGAACAAAACAGGAAGTCTGCAAAGGAACTAAAGGCATTGTCGGCTCATGTAAAACGGGTTGATAAAATGGCGGCAATTGGCGAAATGGCCGCCGGACTTGCCCACGAAATAAAAAATCCCCTTGCATCCCTTTCGAGTTCTATTCAGATGCTTAGCCAGGACGTTATAAAAGACTCAGATCAGGATAGACTCATGCATATTATTATCAGAGAAGCTGACAGACTGAGTACACTTGTTACCAATTTTCTTTTTTTCGCCAGGCCGCCACTGGGTAAAGCTGAAACTCTGGATTTTAACACAGCAATTGCAGAGACAGTCGATTTTTTTGAAAAAGATTCAGGTGTGAGGGAATTCATAGAAATTACCAGGGATTTCACGCCCGGCCTTCATGTGTCAATGGATCCAATGCATCTTAACCAGATTATGTGGAACCTGTTAGTTAATGCGGCTGAAGCTATAGAAGGGAATGGGAATATTGAGGTGCAAACTTATGCCATGAAATCAAGGCAGGTGTGTGTTAGCGTCAAAGACAATGGATGTGGGGTTCCTCCTGATATTGTTGAATCCATTTTTGATCCTTTTTTCACCACAAAGCCCAAGGGTACCGGCCTGGGCCTCTCAATAGTTCACAGAATTGTCGAATCCTACGATGGACGTCTGGATATTTCAAGCACGCCTGAAAAGGGCAGTACGTTTATTATGATTGTCGGGAGAGTCGATGCACCAGCTTGAGCCTGTAAAATATCAGATGCTGAAACCAGGTTCAAAATGTCCTCATTGTAACCTGATGTGACTTGAATGCAGAATCGTTAGAAAATTTGAAATAAAAAAATTAATTAGAAAAATTGAAACCAGGTTTAATTTTAACATAAAAATGGGGGAGGCATTTCCTCCCCGGTAAAAACAGACCATCAAAGACAAACCTAAAGTTTTTAAGTATCAGTCTGTCCAGAAATATTTAGCTAGTTTGGGTCGTTATTTCCACAGGTTGACCTTTTTACAGAAATTTGAAATTCCCCGGCCCTGATCTGCATCCACTGCCTGCCAGTCACCATTTACAGCCCGTTTTGCCTGCATTAACGTATCAATTTTATTAGTTTCCTTAGTACGACTTTTGCCGATGTAGCTGGCCGTTTAAAAAATATTGGTACACAATGGTATTTTTGAAAGAACAAAAAATGCAGGTGACGGCAGATGCTTTGTGTACAAGCTCACTGAAAAGGGACCTGAACTACATCCGATCACACTGGCATCAAGGAACCGGGGGAATCGCTGGCTTGTTGGCGATGAAGGAGCGGCGCTGGTGCTGCATCATCAAAGTTGAGGGCATGTTCTGGAACCAGTTATGAACTGTGCTTATTGCGGGGCAACCAGCCAGGCTCAAGATGTCATATATAGTAAACGAGAAGAATAGGTGGCTCCTTTGAGATAAAGCTTGACAACTTTAATCGGAAAACATCAGGGTTAAACTTGACACGGCTCCTCAAACAGGATAAATATTTCAGCTTAACTAGTGTTAATATGATAAATGTATTTTTAGTTGAAGCTGTAATATATAATTCATTTATCAGAACAAGTTTTGAAAAAAGCAAAGCAAGGCAAAGTTGGTTAAAATTTCACCTGCGGTCAGACTGGTAAGTATTATTTTACATAACGAGAAATCTTTTTTAAAAAAGTCATTGTTTAGAGATTTTTGTCCATAACTATGTAAAATTGATCAGATTTGTAACGTTTAGAATGGCACAATAAAAGTGCCAAATTGGCTTTATATATGTCGTTTGAATTTTTTATTAGTAAAAGATACCTGAGAGCAAAAAGAAGGCAGGCTTTTATTTCTTTAATAACCATGCTTTCTATAGCTGGAATTTCCTTGGGAGTAATGGCTCTTATTGTTGTAATCGCTGTAATGACAGGTGCTGAGGCAGATCTTAAAAACAGAATAGTGGGCGTGGTTTCGCATTTGGTCGTGATGCAATATGGCGGGCCAATGACCGATCATGAAGAGGTAAAGAAGGCTGTGGATCAAATCGAAGGGGTCGAGGCTACAACCCCCTTTATTTTTGCACAAACTATGATACGCTCATCTTCTGGAGTTTCCGGTGCGGTTCTCAGAGGCATAAATCCCAAGACATCCAAAAAAGTGTCAAAATTTATTGATAAAGATACTGTGGACAGGCTTGAGCATACAGCAGGCATGAAGGTATATGATGGAGCTGCTCCTGGAATTATCCTTGGGTCAGACCTTGCGAAAACCCTGGGGGTTTTTGAGGGCGACCCTGTATATTTGATATCTCCAAGGGGGATGATTTCTCCAATTGGGCATGTGCCATCAATGAAAAGGTTCCAGGTGCTTGGTTTTTTTAAGTCTGGTATGTTTGAATTTGATAACGCCTATGCTTATATACACTTACGCGATGCCCAGAAATTTATGAGGATGGGTGACGGGGTATCGGGGCTTGAAGTACGTGTAAGCAATGTTTACAGCGTTAAAGATACTACGGAAAAAATATTAGCTCAAATTGGTCACAGATATTGGACCCGGGACTGGATTGAGGTTAACCATAATCTTTTCACTGCACTGAAGATGGAAAAGACGGTTATGTTTATAATTCTTACCCTCATTGTTCTTGTGGCAGCGTTTAATGTCGCAAGTTCCCTGATAATGATGGTCATGGAAAAGACCAGGGATATTGCCATATTAAAAGCGATGGGAGCAACAGATAAAAGCATCCGGAAAATTTTTGTGATGAACGGCATGGTGATTGGATTTATTGGTACTATGATCGGGAACGTGCTTGGTTTTATTTTGTGCTTTATTTTAAAACAATACGAGATTGTAGAGTTGCCAAAGGGGGTTTATTATTTTAACAAACTCCCAGTTCAACTTGAATTTTTGGATGTATTTGTTATTACGATTTCAGCTTTGGCGATCTGTTTTCTGGCGACCCTTTATCCGGCGCGTCAGGCATCCAGGCTTGATCCAATTGAGGCTATCAGGTATGGATAAAGCATTTATAACGGCAAAGGGGCTTTCAAAGGGCTTCATGAGCAGTGCCACACGGATAGATGTTATCGAGGAACTCAACCTCACTATAAATATGGGTGAGAAGATAGCTGTGGTGGGTGCTTCTGGTATTGGGAAGTCGACCCTCCTCCATATTCTTGGAACCCTTGATCGGCCAGATAGTGGTAAACTACTGTTTCAAGGAAAAGATGTTTTTGGGTTCCATGATGCAAGGCTTGCGAAATTTAGAAACGAATCAATAGGTTTTGTGTTTCAGTTTCACCATCTGCTTCTTGAATTTGACGCTCTTGAGAACACAATGATGCCTGCCCTTATCAATGGGTGGTCACCAAAGGATGCTTTAGTCGCAGCAGAGGAAATCCTTGTGCGTGTGGGGCTTGAAAACAGGCTTAAACACAGAGTTGCTGATCTTTCAGGTGGTGAGCAGCAGCGGGTTGCCCTGGCCAGAGCATTGGTTCTCAAGCCGCTTCTTCTTCTTGCTGATGAACCGACCGGGAACCTGGATGTGTACAATAGCAAGAAGGTTCATGAATTGTTGCTTGAGTTAAATTCTGAATTGTCAATGACCATGATAGTTGTAACTCATAACCCTGAGCTGGCTTCCCTTATGAACAGGAAGTTGACAATCAGGGATGGTAAAATTTTTGATACTGTCAATGATAGTAATACAAATGTAAAAAAATGTTAAAATTTATTAATATTTCAGATTAAATATGATTAAACTATTAAGAGGTGACTAATGATTAAACGTACCCTGCTTCTGGTTTCGGCTTTTTTGATGATTGCCAGTCCAGTTATTTGTGCTGATGTGGGTGTCAAAACAATGGTTCTTCCTTTCACGGTCAATTCGATGGAAGATCTTTCCCAGTTGGGCAGTCAGATTCCGAACCAGATTAAGACTCGCCTCAAGCAGGATGGTGCAATAATTGTTGAGCCCTCCATCAGTTCAGATGGAGTAGCAGCCGCAATAAAAAGTGGTGTTCCCGCAATAAGGGCTTTAGGTGTTGAGTCCGGTGCTGACTGGATCATATGGGGTTCCATAACCTGGATCGGCCAGAGTTTCAGCATGGACATGAAGCTGATGGAATCTAAGGGTTCTGCACGCCCGGAAGTATACTTTAATCAAGGGGATGGAATAGAGGGGCTTTCTGGTGCCCTGCAAAAAATTTCTAGCAGTGCTGGTCTGAAAATGTTTCAATGGAAAACTGTAGCCAAGGTTATGGTTGAAGGAAACAACAGGATTGAAGCAGATGCAATCAAAAGAATAATAAAGACTAAAGCTGGTGACGTTTACTCCAAGAAAAATGTGACCAATGATATTCGTGCAATTTATAAGATGGGTTATTTCGATGACATCCAGGCAGAGCAGGAGGAAACCTCCAAGGGGATTGTGTTGAAATATAAAGTGAAAGAGAAGCAAACAATCAGGCTGATCCGTGTTAAAGGGATTGATGCATTTGATGCTAAAGAAATCATAGACGAACTGACTATCAGTACAGGTTCGATTCTCAATATTTTTAAAGTTCAGAGCAATATGAAGATAATTGAGGAACTTTATAAGGGCAAAAATTATCACAATGTGGAAGTATCATACATAGTTAACCCTCTGGATCATAACCAGGCAGACCTGGAGTTCATCATTAATGAGGGAGCAAAGGTAAAAATAAATGAGATCAAGTTTATCGGTAATAATGATTTTGATAAGGGCGATTTACTTGATGTAATGCAGACAAATGAAAAGGGATGGTTTTCATGGATAACGAGTTCCGGCGAACTCAATATGGAGGACCTAGAGCGTGATACACAGAGGCTGAAGGCATTTTACCACAACAACGGGTATGTTGATGCTGCGGTTTCAGAACCTGAGCTTGACTTTCAGGAAAAGTCAATAAACATTACAATTAAGATTAATGAGGGGCAAAAGTATAAGGTTGGAACAATTTCAATCGAAGGAGATTTTGAGGTAGATGCTGCAGCAATGAATCTTACAAAAGATATCAATTCGGAAACGCTCCTTGAGAAGCTTACAATTTCTGAGGAGGAGTTTTTCAATGGAGAAATTCTCAGAAAAGATGTCCTGCGTCTTACCGACCTGTTTTCTGATATCGGGTTTGCACATTCAAAAATTTATCCCCGGACAAACAAAGATACTGAAAAGTTGATAGTTGATATCGTCTATGTTATTACTAAAGGATCTGTTGTATATTTTGAAAAAATAATAATAACTGGTAATACAAGAACCAGGGACAAGGTAATAAGGAGAATGTTGCCGGTTGTCGAGCAAGGACGCTATAGTGGCACTGGCCTGAAGCGTGGTGTAAGATACTTAAGAAGGCTTGAATATTTTGAAGATATCAAGGTTGATACACCAAAGGGAAGTGCTGATGACAAAATGATCCTGAAACTTGATGTAGAGGAAAAGCAGACAGGGTCATTCACATTTGGAGGTGGTTACAGCACATCGGAAAAAGCTTTTGTTGGAGTAGAAGCTATAGAAAGAAATTTTCTTGGCAGGGGGCAGACGTTAGGCGTTAAAGCTGAAGTCGGAGGCACCACGACACGTTACTCCCTCTCCTTCACGGAGCCCTGGCTTTTTGATATTCCTTTTTCTGCGGGTGGTGATATATATAATGTCTTAACTGAATACGATTATTATGATAAGGAAGCCAATGGTATTGGAATCAGGCTGGCCTACCCGATTTTCAGGGATACTCAATTATCCTTTTCCCATTATTACGAAGTCAACACAACAAGCAACATCTCAAGCGTTGCGACAAACACTTACAGTGAAAGGAATAGCGACGTCAATATTTTCTCGGTAGCTTTAAAGTATGATTCTAGGAACGATTGGTTCCAACCTACCGATGGGGGGAATGCCTTGGCAGCCATTGAGTATGCCGGGCCTGTTGGAGATCAGGGCTATACAAGATTCACCACAGAAACCGGATGGTATTTCCCACTATACTGGGATGTTATAGGTTTTACTCATGCCAAGGCTGCTTATATTTACAGAAATGAAGGAGGAGAACTTCCCGATTACAAACTATTCAGAATTGGCGGGATGAACTCTTTGAGAGGGTTTAAAAAGAGGGATCTTCTACCACGTAATGAATACGGTCTCACCGTGGGAGGCAGCAAATATGTGCATTTCAACAATGAATTACAATATCCGCTTTTTAAAGACAAGGGTGTTTACTTGATTGCATTTTACGATGCAGGCGATCTTTATGGAGATGGCGAGACATGGTTTGATACACTCAGGCATAGCGCTGGCTATGGTTTTAGATGGAAATCGCCAGTGGGACCAATTCGCATAGAATGTGGCCATATACTTGACCCGGAAGAGGGTGAAAGCAACAGTGGCAAGTGGGAATTTTCAATGGGTGGCGCATTTTAATAAAATTTTAACGGAGGATTAGTAATATGAATTCTAAGATGAGAATAGTACTTGCCCTGGTAGTTGTGATGTTTATGTTTTCTGTAAATGTTTTTGCGGCCAGCATAGCAAAGATAGGTGCAGTAAATAAGGATAAGGTTTTAAATACTTCTGATCATGGCAAAGATATCGTCTCAACATTAAAAGAGTTAAATAAAAAAATGATGAGCAACCTTAATGCGAAAAATAAGGATTATACAGATCTTTCCAAGAAACTTGAACGCGAAGCTGTCGTCATGAGTGAAGAAGCCAGAGGGAAAATGGAGCGCCAGAAAAGGCAGATGGAAAATGATCTCAATGCATTGAGAATAGAGTATGAAAAGCAGATGAGAATGAAACAGCAGGAACTCATGATAAAGATCTCCAAAGATATAGATGAAATTGTTCAAAAGATAGGTAAAAAAGAGGGATACCTTCTCATAGTTGATAGAAGATCCGTTATTTACTGCCCGGAGGAGTACGATATTACTGACAAAGTGATAACCGGTCTTAATGCAGCATACAAAAAAAAGAAAAAATAAAATAAGAATACAAAATTAGGGAAACAAAGCCGATGGAAGCAACGTTAATGGATTTAGCGGCTATGGTTGGGGGGAACCTTAATGGTGATCCTGAAAAACTGATATTTAATACAGCCTCCTTTGAGATGGCGACGGAAGATGATATAACCTATGCTGCTGGTGCTTCATATTTGAAGAAAATTAATGAATGCAGTGCAGGTGCGGTGATTGTCCCTCTGGGTACAGTTATTGATGGAGTTAATACAATAGATGCTGCAAGTCCAGAGGGGGCCTTTGCCAAGGTTAAGATGTTTTTTCATAAACCTGAAAGCATGGCAAGAGAGATAAATGAATCTGCTTATATTGGATTAAACCTCATTTTTGGAAGTGAAGTGGCCATTGGTCCCTTTGCTGTAATTGCTGACAATGTAACAATCGGGGATCGAGTATCCATTTTTCCTGGGGCTTACATTGGTGATAATGTTGTAATAGGCGATGATGCGGTAATTTATCCAAATGTGACGATAGGGCAAAACTGCATAATTGGAAAGCGTGTATCAATTCATGCAGGAACTGTTATTGGCAGCGATGGGTTTGGCTACACCCAGGATGAAGGCAAGACAATTAAGATTCCCCATACAGGCATTGTGCATATTGAAGATGATGTTGAAATTGGTGCTTTAAACACTGTAGACCGGGCCGTTCATGATAAAACCTTGATAAAGCAAGGTGTTAAAACGGATAATATGGTGCATATTGCCCATAATGTTATTGTTGGAGAACGCACACTGATAATGGCACATGCTGGTATTTCTGGAAGTGTGGAAATTGGTACGGATTCTATCATAGGTGGTCAGTCCGGGGTTGTTGATCATGTAAAAATTGGCGATATGGTTTATATTGCCCCAAGAACCGCTGTTGTAAAATCTGTTGAAACTGGTGAGTCCGTTGGTGGAACCCCGGCATTGCCATATAAACTTGCTTTGAAGGTTATTGCAGCAATTCCAAAATTGCCTGGGGCACTAAAGAGGCTTGCCTCTCTTGAGAAAAAAGTTGAAGCATTCATCAATAGCCAAACACAGGACAAAGAGAAATAATGGCAGAGCAATATCCCATCGAAACGATAATGGAATTTCTTCCTCAGCGATACCCTTTTTTGATGATAGACAGGGTTTTGGAAATTATTCCGAAAAAATCAACAAAAGCCTTGAAAAATGTGACAATCAATGAACCTTTTTTCCAGGGGCATTTTCCTGGCAAACCTGTAATGCCGGGTGTCATGATCCTTGAGGCCATGGCGCAGGCTGGCGGATTGCTTGTTTACGAGTCTATTCCTGAGAATATGAAGCAATATTTTATTATGCTGGTGGGAATTGATAAGGTAAGGTTTCGAAAACCTGTTGTGCCAGGGGACCAGTTGATTTTTGAACTCAAGGTGCTAAAAATGAAATCAAAGATAATTAAGATGTCGGGTAAGGCGATTGTAGACGGCGAACTTGTGGCCGAAGGTGAACTCATGGCATCCTATGGAGAAAAAAAATGATACATCCCACTGCTGTGGTTGATAAAAGAGCAGAAATTGATGAAGACGTGGATATCGGCCCTTATACAGTAATAAAGAAAAATGTTAAAATTTCAAAGGGCAGTAGAATTGCTTCTCATGTAGTTATTGACCCGTTTGTGGAAATCGGTCCGGGTTGTGATATCTTTCAGTTTGCAGCTATTGGCGCTGTGCCCCAGTCTGTAAAGTTTGAAAACGTGGAGACTCATGTAAAAATTGGTGCAAACACAGTAATAAGGGAGTTTGTAACTATACATAGAGGCACTGTTTTTGGGGGCGGAGTTACAAAGATAGGCGACAATAATTTTCTAATGGCCTATTCCCATATTGCCCATGATTGTAAAATTGGGAATAATGTGGTCATGGCTAACAACGCCTCTTTAGCAGGACATATCGAGGTTGATGATAACGCTACTATAGGCGGCCTGGTTGGGGTTCATCAGTTTGTCAGGATTGGCAAGTTCGCTTTTGTCGGTGGCAAATCAGCTGTTGGCAAGGACATTCCACCCTTTGTGATTGCTGCTGGAGACAGGGCAAAGCTTCAGGGTTTGAACAAGGTGGGGCTTAAAAGGAATGGTTTTACGCCAGAGGCCATATCTGCATTGAAAAAGACTTACAGACTTATTTTCAGGATCGGTATAACATTGAACGAAGCTCTGGTAAGGGTAAAAGCAGAGGTTGAGCAGCTTCCTGAGGTCATTGAATTTGTAGAATTTATTGAAAAATCAAATCGTGGTATAACCAGGTGATTAGTTTTTCCCTTAATCTATTTGCCGAACAGGGGACAAAAGAGTGAAGAAGATTGGACTTATAGCGGGCAGCGGTCAGTTCCCGATTATTTTTGCAAAAAAGGCCAGAAAAAAAGGTTATGAAGTCGTGGCCGCAGCTTATGTGAACGAGGCATCCAAAGAACTTGATGATGCAGTTGATGTTATTGAGTGGCTTTATTTGGGCCAGGTGAAAAAGCTGATTAAGTTTTTCAAAAAAAACAATGTAACAGAAGCTGTCATGCTTGGTGCAATACAAAAGACCAGGGTTTTGACAGATGTAAAGCCAGATATAAAAGCGATAACATTGATTGCCGGTATGATGCATACCCACGATGATGGCATTCTGCGAAAATTCGCTGAAGTGCTTGAAGGCGAGGGCGTAAAGATAAAATCGTCAACGTTCCTGCTCCCGGAGCTACTTGCAGAACCAGGTTGCTGGACCAGGAGAAAACCTTCAAAATCTGAAGCAGCAGACATTGAGATCGGTTACAGGGCAGCAAAACAAATCGGTAAACTCGATATTGGTCAATGCGTTGTGGTTGGTGCAGGCTCGGTGTTGGCGGTTGAGGCGATAGACGGAACAGATGCAACCATACTGAGGGGAGGAATGTTAGGCAAAGGCGAGGCTGTCGTTGTTAAGGCAATAAAGCCAGACCAGGATTCCAGATTTGATGTTCCTGCTACTGGTGCTGGTACAATAGAAATTATGAAGGAAGCCGGGGCCACTGCCCTTGCAATTGAGGCGAATAAAACCATTGTATTTGATAAAAAAGAGATGATTGACGCTGCAAACAGGTATTCAATATCAATAGTCGCTTTTGAGAAAGAGGAGAATGGCTAAGCATAATAAAAAACTAAGAACCGCAGTAATCGGGACAGGATATCTTGGTAAGTTCCATGCAGAAAAATATGCAGGCATGGACAATGTGGACCTTGTTGGTATCGTTGATGTTAATGAGACTGCATGTCAGGAACTTGCATCAAGATTGGGTACTACTGCATATACTGATTACCGGGAGCTGTTTGGTAACGTTGATGCTGTAAGCATAGTTGTGCCTACTCCACTGCATCACAAGGTGGGTATGGATTTTCTTGAGAATAACACTGATATCCTTATTGAAAAGCCAATGACGGTAACTCTCGCACAGGCTGACGAGTTGATAGAACTTGCCGAAACAAATGGATTGATAATACAGGTCGGTCACCTGGAACGTTACAATTCGGCTGTTATTCCTTTGGCTAATATTGTTAAAAATCCGCGTTTTATTGAATCTCACAGGTTGAGCATTTTTCAGGAACGTGGAACAGATGTCAGTGTTGTGCTGGATCTTATGATCCACGATATCGACATTATTCTTAACTTTGTAAAGTCAGAAATAAAAGATATCCGGGCTGCTGGAATAGCAGTCATATCAGAACATATTGACATTGCCAATGCTCGTTTGGAGTTTAAGAACGGCTGTGTTGCGAATGTCACGGCGAGTAGAGTCTCGTTAAAAAATGAAAGAAAAATTCGTCTTTTTCAGAAAGATGCGTATGTGGCCGTTGATTTTGCTGAGCACAATATTAACATTATCCGACAGGGAAAACCTGAAGCCCAGGGACTAATTCCTGGTGCTGAGATTGAGACACTTAGCTTTGAAAACGGGGACGCACTTAAAGATGAAATCAAGGCCTTTGTCGAATCGGTTACTAATCGTGTTGTGCCAGAGGTTTCCGGGCCTGTCGGCAGGAATGCGCTAAATATTGCCCTCATTATAATGGAACAGATTAAGACCACCAGCAGGCTCTATAGGAGTAGTACATGAGCCGAGTCCCCAAATGCGTCATGATAATAGCAGGCGAGGCATCCGGTGACTTGCACGGTTCAAATCTGATAAAATCGCTCAAGCAAAGGGATGAAAACATTTTTATAATGGGCGTTGGCGGTCACGCTATGCGTGCTGCCGGAGCACGGATACTTTTTGATGCAAAGCGGCTGTCCGTGGTTGGTGCAACGGAAGTAATTGCAAAACTCCCTGCAATTTTTCAAGGCCTTTCCCTGGTAAAAAGAGCATTAAAGAGCGTTAAACCTGACCTTTTGATTCTCATAGACTTTCCTGATTTTAACCTGATGGCTGCCAAGACTGCAAGGGCTTTAGGCATTCCTGTTCTGTACTACATTTGCCCGCAGGTATGGGCATGGCGTACCGGCAGGGTTGAAAAAATGAAAAAGAAGGTTGATCAACTGGCAGTGATACTCCCCTTTGAGGAAGACTTTTACGAGAGCCGTGGGTTGCCAGCGACTTTCGTGGGGCATCCCCTTTTGGACACAATACATTTACCAGAAGATACCATTGAAGAAAAAGAGCCATTATGCATAGGGCTCCTTCCTGGCTCCAGATCTAAAGAAATTTCCCGAATGTTTCCGGTTATGCTTCAGGCAGCAGCAAACCTGAAAAAAAGCAATCCAGGTTTTAGCTTTATTGTATCAATCGCTCCAACAGTTGACAGGAACATGATCGAATCCATGATTGCTGACCATGGTCTTGGTGATATTAAGATAGTCTCAGAGCATGTTTCAAAGGTGTTTGCAGAATGCTCCCTGGTAATCGCTACATCTGGAACAGTCACTCTTGAGGCGGCTCTATACGGCGTTCCCATGGTTATTGTTTATAAGGCATCCTTATTAACGAGCTGGATTGCCAGATTGATGTTGAAAGTCAAATACATAGGCCTTGCCAATCTTATTGCTGGCAAGGAGCTTGTTCCTGAGTTAATCCAGGGAGATGCTAATCCTGATAATATTGCCGACATTGTGACTGAAATGGTTTTTGATAAAGAAGGCCTTGAGATTCTTAGAAGGAAGCTTTTGGAAACCAGGAATCTATTGGGAGGACCTGGAGCATCAGAAAGAACAGCAGACATGGCAATCAAAATGATGTCCCAGAAGAAAAGATTTTTACTCCCCTATGAAGATGAAGACGAAAGATAAACTTTTTGCATTCCTGAGAGACTGACTAAAAAAATACTTCCATATGAGTTTTTTTGCTTATTTCATAACCAGACCTTAGGTATAAACTAAGCAATTGACTTCGATGTTACGTTTAAGTTTATTGCGAGGATAAATGAAAATAAAACTGTTTGGTAATATGAAGGCGCTGAGAAATCAAAGAATATTAAAGCTGGTCCATGCTCATTTTGGAAAACTGCTTGTGGCGATGGGCTGTATGCTTGTTGTGGCCGCAGCTACTGCCATTAGTGCCTGGATGATAAAACCGGTTCTTGATGACATATTTGTAAAAAAGGATTCCACCATGTTGTTTATTCTCCCGGTACTCGTGGTGGTCATTTATATTATGCGTGGGGGGGCGTACTATGGCCAGCGCTACCTTATGACATATGTTGGCGAGAGCATTATAAAACAGTTGAGGGACAGCCTTTACTTCCATATCCAGGATTTGCCGATTTCATTTTTCCAGAAGGAGAAAACTGGCGTATTGATGGCTCGGATAACCAATGATGTCGGGATTATCAAGGCAATGGTCTCGGTGGTGGTTACGAGTGCATTGCGGGACAGCTTTACTATTCTTGGACTTATTTTCGTAATTTTTTATCGTGACTGGCAGATGGCAACCTTTGCGATACTAATACTCCCTGCTGCTTTTTATCCTTTATACATCTTTGGAAAAAGGGTCAGGAAAGTCAGCACAGGATGCCAGGAAGCAATGGCAGACATCAATACTTTTCTACACGAAACCATAGCCGGCAACAAGATTGTTAAGGCCTTCGGCATGGAGGGTTACGAAAAAAAGAGATTTTTTTCCAAAACCAGCACCATGTTCAAGTTGGAGATAAAATCCATGATAGCCCAGTCAATATCCACACCTGTCATGGAATCGCTGGCAGGCGTGGGGATAGCGTTTGTGATATGGTATGGTGGCTGGCGGGTTATCCAGGGTACTTCAACACCTGGAACATTCTTCTCCTTTATGGCGGCTGTAATCATGCTTTACGACCCTATAAAGAAGCTCAATGGGCTAAATAACGCAATCCAGCAGGGAATCGCAGCTGCGGACAGGGTTTTTGAGATTATTGACAGGGAATCGGATATTAAAGAAAAGGAAAATCCAATTGAGATACCTGATGCTCCCCATTCTGTTACGCTGGAAGATGTCACCTTTGAATATGACGATGGGGTTACGGTTTTAGAGGATATAAACATACATGTCAAACCAGGAGAAGTGCTTGCGCTTGTTGGTGCCAGTGGCGGAGGGAAAACATCCCTTGTCAATCTGATCCCCCGGTTCTTTGAGATATCAAAGGGGGTTGTCAGGGTCGGTGAAACTGATATCCGGGATGCTTCAATTGTTTCTTTAAGAAAACAGATTGCAATGGTTACTCAGGAGCCAATCCTTTTTAATGACTCTGTGAGAAATAACATCCTGTACGGCAAACGGGACGCAACCGATGCTGAAATTATTGATGCTGCAAAGGCGGCATTTGCATACGATTTTATTATGTCGCTGCCGGAAAAATTTGAAACAAACATAGGTGAACTTGGGGGAAGGCTTTCCGGAGGCGAGAAGCAAAGACTTTGCATTGCAAGAGCACTTATTAAGGATGCTCCCATTTTGATACTTGATGAGGCCACATCCTCATTGGATACAGAGGCAGAGCAACTTGTTCAGAAGGCTCTGGAAAATTTGATGAAGGGCAGGACAACCTTTGTGATAGCCCACAGACTTTCAACTATCAATAGTGCAGATAGAATAATAACGCTGGTCAAGGGGCGCATCGTAGAAGAGGGTCGCCATGATGAGTTGATGGATATGAAAGGTGTGTATTTTAAGCTTTACGAGATGCAGTTTAAAAAAATTGTGAGCAAACCTACATCCGATAATAAGCCTGAAAATGGATCAGACAGCGAGCCAGATAGTAAATTGGTCAGCAATCTGCAAAAAGAACAATAGGGCACAGGAAAATGATATCGGTTAAAAGCAGATACATATTCAGCGAAATGGCCCCGCCTTTTGTGATCAATTTGATTTTTTTCACCTTTATTTTTCTTATGGCGAAAATCCTTGAAATCACAAACCTGATTGTAAATTTCAGCTTAGATATTAAAGCTGTTCTATTAATGCTCCTCTATGCTGCCCCATTTTTCTTTGTTTTTGTTGTTCCCATGTCAGTGATGGTTGCAGTGCTTCTTGCATTCATGCGCCTTTCCGGGGACAACGAGATTATAGCTTTTAAGGCCGGAGGGCTTGGATTGCATCAACTCCTCAATCCTGTAATTGTATTTGTAGTGATAGGTTTTTCCATAACATTTGTTACGGCAGTTTACGGGTTAAGATGGGGACGGATATCATCTAATAAAAAACTGACTGAAATTGCATCTGAAAACTTTAGCGCAGGGCTTACCGCTGGCAGCTTTATTGACACCTTTTCTGGAGTGGTTCTCTATATAAATAAGGTTGACCCCCGAAGAAACGAGATTTTTGATATTTTTATTGAAGATAAGCGTGACAATGAACTTAAAAGTATGATCAATGCACCACGGGGGAAAATATTTTCAAAGGCAGGTCAGCCAATTTTTCATATTCGCCTTTTTAATGGAACCGTCAGCCAGGTTAACCTTAAGAATAAAACATCCAACTCAATCAATTTCAATACCTATGATGTCCGACTTGATTTAGCCAAAAAGATTTCAAATACAAAATGGAAGTCGAAAAATGAAAAGTTGATGACGGTTACCGAGCTAAACGCCCTGTTAAAACAAATTGACAGTACTAACCCTTTGTTTTTCAAGGCTGCTGTTGAGCTTCACAGAAAATTTTCAATACCTTTTTCCTGTATAGTCCTGGGCCTGCTTGCAATGCCTTTGGGTGCCAGACAATCTTCATCAAAACGTTCATATGCCCTGGGGCTGGGGGTGGCTTTTTTTCTGCTGTACTATATTATTCTTTCAACCGCCCTGGTTTTTGCAGAAAAGGGCTTGTATCACCCGGCCATTGCGCTTTGGATACCCAATGTGCTTATGGGAGGGATTGCAGTTTTTCTTTTTTTAAAAAAGTGATTTATGCCAATAATACACAAGTATATAACTAAAGGAATTCTTTATTATTTCAGCCTGATAGTTGTTATTGTAATCAGCGTATTCCTTATGGTCGATTTCTTTGAAAGGTTCGATAATTTCATGGAGAACGGCACATCAATGGCCCGTGTTGGAGCTTATTTTATTTTCAGGATACCCTTTGTCATCACTCTTATCAGTCCCTTTGGCATCCTCCTCTCTGTGATAGTAATGTTCGGCCTGATGGTTCGCAATAATGAGATAACTGCCCTTAAAAGCGGCGGGGTAAGTATTTATTATCTTCTATCGCCAGCACTTTGGGTAGGTATCTTTATATCAGTTGGCCTGTTCTTTTTTTCAGAAGCCATTGCACCAGCGGCAGCAGCAAAAGCAAATGCCATATGGCTGGAGGACGTAAAAAAGAAGCCTGCAATTGTTATCAAGGATAAAGATTTATGGATTAAGGGGAAGAACAGTATTTCCAATATTGAATATTTTGATTTGACAACAGGTATTGCCCATGGTGTTACCAAAATAATTTTTGATGAGAATTCCAGGTTGATACAAAGAATAGATGCTGAAAAAGGAGAATACCTGGAAGGGGGCTGGCTACTTGAAAATATTATGGAGCAGACCCTGATAGAGGCAGAAGGCAGGTACGCAGTCAAGATATATAAAAATGGTGTGTTTCGTCTTGGTTTTGCAGAAAAGGATTTATCCAGGGTAGTGAAAAGACCTGATGAAATGAACTTCTTTGAACTGTCGCTATACATTCGCAAGATTGAGGCGGATGGCTACGATGTAACGTCTTTGAAGGTAGATCTATTTGGGAAGACTGCTTTTCCATTTTTATGCTTTATAATGTGCCTGATCGGAACCGGTGTCTCGTTTACAGGTCGAGCCAGGGACAGTCTGCCCTTGATTACTATCTATGGAATAGGCATAGCCTTTTTTTACTGGATTACTTACAGCTTCTGCATGGCCCTTGGCTACGGTAAGATGCTCCATCCCTTTGCTGCAGCCTGGATTGCAAATTTTATTTTTTTGTGCGCTGGCGGGCTACTGATATTGTATGTGGAATAAATAATCAATAGAGCAAAAAGTTACTTGGCTTTCGAGATAAATTATGAAAAAAGTTTGGTAAAGTTTTTTAGTATATTCGGATTTAAAATGATAATTTACAGCATTATTTCAGTTATATTACTTCTTTTACTTTCGCCGGTAATACTGCTTCTGCTGATATTGTCCGAAAAAAGAAGAAAAACATTTTTCCACAGACTGTTCCCAAAACCAAACTGTAAAGACCTTGACAGGCCAGTGTGGGTTCACGCACTCTCGGTTGGTGAGACAATATCTGCAATCCCCTTGATTGAAAAAATATCACAAAATTTAGGCAATAAAAAAATCGTATTTTCCGTGTCAACCCTGACCGGCTATAATATCGCTCAAAAGGAAATAGCCCCCTTTGTTGCAGAGATTTTCTACTTCCCATATGATATCTTCTTTTCCGTAAAAATGGCTTTTAACAGGATAAATCCCAGGTTTTGCATTATTGTAGAGTCAGACATCTGGCCAATTTTTTTAAGAATTGCAAAAAAAAGAAAAATTAAAACAGTCCTTGTCAATGGGCGGCTTTCAGAGGGTTCGTTACATGGTTATCAGAAGTTCAGGTTTTTCTTTTTACATGTTTTCAACTCCTTTACTGCAATCCTGACTCAAAGCCAGGAGGATAGCCAGCGGTTTGCAAGCCTGGGAATAGAAAAAGATAAAATTACAACTATCGGTAACATTAAGTTTGATCGCAATACCGAATCAATATCTGATGCCCGGAAACATGAGTTAAAACAGCTTTTAGGGCTGAACTTACATGACAATAAAGTAGTGATAGCCGGAAGTACTCATGATGGCGAAGAGGTAATTATTCTTGGTACTTTGTTAAGGATGAAAAATATCTTTTCTGTAATAGTACCTCGCAACCCGGCAAGGGCAGGATCTGTGGTAAAGCTTGCAAAGGGAATGGGGTACAGTGCAACCCTTTATTCAGAGCTTGAATCAAATTTTGAATCGGTACACCAATCCGCCAAAAACTCAGGGCAGGCATTCAGACATGACATCAATAGACCGAAAACCGTAATAGTTGACCGTATAGGCCTTTTAAACAGCCTTTATTCAATTGCAGACCTAGCATATATTGGTGGTAGTCTGGTTGATGAAGGTGGACACAATCCCCTTGAACCAGCCGCCTATGGTAAGCCAATCCTTTTTGGGGAGCATATGGAGGACTTCCGGGAAATTGCCAGGCTTCTTCTTGAACGCAGGGGAGCTGTTTCTGTAAAAAACGGTGATGAACTTTTTCTCGTGATTAATTCATTGATTTGTGATAAAATTAAACATAAAAACATGGGTGAAAATGCTATGGAAGTGTTTAATGACAATAAGGGGGCAACAGACAGAGCTGTTGAGAGAATACTCCTTATTATAGGAAACCATAGTAATGGCCTGTGTTAAAACAGTAATAGTATTTGCCAATTTGCAGTGAACTTTTTTTACTAATTTTATAGCTGAGTCACACTATTAACTAAAAAAACTTAGATATAAGAATTAAGTTTATAAGGAATATAATATGGCAAAAGCATCTAAATCAACCGGCACTATGGTAATGCGTGACGGTGTTAATATTTTTTATATGGACCTCTACCCTGAAGTTGAAAAGGGGCGAATAGTTATAGCTCATGGCCTTGGTGAACATTCCGGTAGGTATCTGGCCATAGCTGAGCTGCTGGCAGACCTGGGGCTGGCAGTCAGGATTATGGATCACAGGGGCCATGGTCAGAGCGATGGAAAGAGGGGACACGTTGAATCGTTTGCCGACTACGTTACTGACTTAAGGTTAATCGTCGAAGGTTTCCGTGGGGGTTTAGCCACGGGCCAAAAAATGTTTCTCCTTGGACATAGCATGGGTGGACTTCGCTCCACTTATTTTGGTATTAAATTCCCAGAGCTCCTTGATGGGCTGGTGGTATCATCACCAGGCCTGGGTTTGGTAATAAAAGTGCCTGCCTACAAAAGCCTTATGGCCAATATGCTGTCTAATATCATGCCCGGCACTGTTTTAGATAACGAGATAGATACATCCAAATTAAGCCATGACAAGGATGTAGTAAAATCCTATGGGGAAGATCCACTTGTACACAGCAAAGTTAGTGCAAGATGGTACATGGAGTTGCTTTCTGCTATAAAGATTGTTAATAGCCTGTGCAGTGAATTTAAACTTCCCATCCTCATGCAGATTGCAGGAGATGACTATCTTTCCAGTTCGCAATCCTCAAAGGAATTTTTTAGAAGGCTGTCGACAGAGGACAAGACCATGCACCTATATGACGATTATTACCATGAAGTGTACAATGAAACCAAGGACAGACGGGAAGTAGCCTTCAAAGATCTAAAGAGCTGGATAGCAGAGAGGCTGTAGATTTTTGCTTACTTTATAACCAAACCAGATTTGAACTAATAAATATTTCGTTGAAAAGTTTTAGTTTATAAATTATATCAGTAGTGTCCGGTTAAAAATCGAATAATTTCAACTGGATTTGAGAACTAGTT